>CAILKC010000700.1 GCA_903834675.1 uncultured Victivallales bacterium
GATGTGATGGGAGACGACCCCGATGGGGCGGCCGCAGTACTGCGGGCCGTAGTGGAGAGGATCGAACCGGGAGAGAAGGCCGGCACCTGGACCGTGCGCCTACTCCTTCCCGGTTCGCCTATGGTATCCAGTTGGCAGCCCGACCTGGATTCGAACCAAGACTAACTGGACCAGAGCCAGTTGTGCTACCATTACACCATCGGGCTGCAAGAAGCGCCGATACTATAGCGGTCTGCCCAGGTCCGTTCAAGAGAGCGCGGCTGGGTTCAGCGTTGTTTCAAGGTTGGCGGTCAAGCCTCGACTCTCCCACGAAACCGTGCCGGACTGTCCTTCATGGCTGCTTCAAAGTTGGCAGCCTGGTTGCCTGTGAGAGCGTGAGAACGTGATGGTGTGATAGCGTCTCAGACGCCCGGCCCACCCGTCCACACTCTCACGATTTCACGCTCTCACGCTCTCACACGTCGTGCTCGCCAGCAAGCACGGCTGCCGGAAAACAAAACAGCCCTGACTGCAATGCCTCTGGAGATTGGCGCCCGGCTCTGAGGGCACGCTTTGGAGGGCGAACCTCCACGGTCCGCTACGAACTTCACTGAGGCATTACCCCTGACCGGCCTCGGCGCTTGACGGAGCGCGGAACGGTGGCATGGTATGGGCACGCCGGGCGACGAACATGCAGCGGGTTCTTTACCTCTATGACAGCGACTGAACGGAGTCTGCGACTTAGGTGCCTGCAACCGCGCGGTGGCCGCAAGGCCGTGGTTGCAGGCTGAAGGCGCTGTCCTCCGGACAGTCTCCCCCCAGCACTCCTTGTGACCCGCGCGGTTGCAGGACATCTCTCTGTCGGCTCCATCTTCCTGTCGAGTCCAGTGTTGGAGTCCAGGAAGCGAGCCCCGAGCGTTACCATGCACCGTACCGAAGGAGCAGCAGTCATGTCATCCTCCTACGCCATACCTGAGACCGTGGAATGGCCGCGCCGCACCTGGCCCGGGCGTCAGATTACCGCAGCGCCGATCTGGTGTGCCGTGGACCTGCGCGACGGCAATCAGGCCCTGCCTAATCCGATGACCCCGGTGCAGAAGCGGCGTTACTACGACCTGCTGGTGCAGACGGGTTTCAAGGAGATCGAGATTGGCTTTCCCTCCGCGTCCGCGGACGATTTCCAGTTTTGTCGTGAGTTGATCGAGCAGCAGGCCATTCCGGCGGACGTCACCATCTCGGTTCTGACCCAGGCCCGCGAGCACCTGATTCGGCGGACCATGGAGGCCTTGCAGGGCGTGCGGCGCGCCACCTGCCACGTCTATATTGCCACCAGTGACCTGCATATGAACTTTGTTTTTGGCAAGACTCGGGAGCAGACCCAACAGATCGCGCTGGATGCCGTGCGGCTCATTCGCGAGCTGGCCGACGCGATGCCCGACAGCGAGGTCGGGTTGGAGTTCTCGCCCGAGGAATTCACCGACAGCAACCTGGATTTTGTCGTCGACCTGTGCAATGCCGTGATCGAGGTCTGGAATCCCAGACCAGGGCAGAAGGTCATCATGAATCTGCCCGCTACGGTCGAGCGCCGTCTGCCGACCCACTATGCCGACATGATCGAGGCCTATATCGCCCGTCAGAAGTACCCCGAGAAGACCATCGTCTCCCTGCATGCCCACAACGACATGGGCAGTGCGGTGGCTGCTACCGAGCTGGCGCTGATGGCGGGTGCGGACCGCGTCGAGGGCACGCTGTTTGGGCACGGCGAGCGTTCGGGCAATGTTGATCTGGTCACCATCGGCCTCAACCTGCAGTACCTGGGTCTCGATACCGGCCTTGATTTCAGTCATGTCGAGCAGGTTCGAGACACGGTTGCCGAGTTGACCGGTATGGCGGCGCATCCGCGGCACCCCTACGCCGGCGAATTGGTATTTTGCGCCTTCTCAGGGTCGCACCAGGACGCGATCCATAAAGGACTCAGCAATACCGCGGCTCTGCGCGACCACTTTGGCGCCTGGAAGATTCCTTACCTCCACATTGACCCGAAGGACATCGGCCGCAGTTACGAACGGTTCATCCGCATCAACAGTCAGTCGGGTAAGGGCGGCATCGCGCATGTGCTGCAACAGGACTATGGCGTGGAACTGCCGAGGCCGCTGCTGATTGAGCTCAGCGGCCACGTGCAGCAGTTCGCTGACGAGGCCAAACGTGAAGTCCAGAGCCGCGAGGTCTGGGAGATCTTCCTTGGCCAGTTCGTGAAGCAGGATGGGCCCATCAAGCTGGTCAACTATTGGCCCCGCCCCAACGCCACGGATCCCCAGATCATCGAGGGCGAGGCGCACGTCGAGTTCGGCGGGCAGCGACAGGTGCTCTTCGGTACGGCGGTCGGTCCCATTGCGGCGTTTGTGCGCGCCATCCGGCAACTGCCACTCCCAGACTTCGTGCTGCAGGAGTACGAGGAGGATGCGCTCGGCACGACCTCGGAGGCTGAAGCCATCACCTTCGTCCGCTTGGAACGAACCGGGGCTGGGGCTTTCTACGGGGTTGGCATGGGCCACAACATCGATCAAGCGGCCGTGAGCGCTGTGGTCTCCAGCCTCAATCGCATGATCGCCAGAGACTGAGGCGGGCCCGCGGGTTGGCGCACCTCTCGCCACTGCTGAATTATGCGAGGCTCTTGCGGAACCCTCGGCTCACGGGCGCCTTTGCGCCTGTGGCCGCTCCCCCTCCAGCGCGGTTCGCGAGGCGTTCGGGGGTTCTGCAAGAGCCTTATGCGTTGGGCCAGAGCCCGAGACCGGCCTGCTCGAAGTGGCGGTCGAACGCGAAGGCGTCTCGGAGCCTGAGCCGCCGCATGATGGCAAACGAGACGCAGTCGCAGTAGCCCACGCGCTGGTCCACATACTTATCGAGTAGAGACAGGGCCGCCTGCCGATCCGATGGGTCCGGCTCGACGATGGTCAAGCTGGACGAGAGGAGAAGCCGCCCCGTCTGCACCGTGAACTTGCCGCCGGCGAACCGCTCAAGCAGGTTGAGGGTCTCGCACAGGACGAATGAGGACGTTGTCCAGCGGAGGCCCTCCAAGGCGATCCGCTCAAAACCGCGTACGGCGTCAACGTGGCGCGAATCGGAGGCGTCATACTTGGCGACGAACGGACCGGTATCCACGAAGATCATCGGCCCCCCCTCTTGCCGTAAAGGTGTTCGTCGTGGTTCTCGGCGAGATCGCCGACCCTGCTGGCGAAGGTGGAGTGGTCCGAAAGAAATGGGTCGGCCGCGGTAACGGTACTCGCGCTTCGACCGAGGAATTGCTCGAGTCCTCTGCGGACCAGTTCGGCCAGAGACAAGCCCTCGCTTCCCGCTCGGGCCCGGGCCTCCGCCAACAGATCGTCAGGCAGCATGATCGTCGTTCTATGCATAATGCCATAATTATACCAGCCGTCATGCCGGTGTCAACCACTGAACCGACACAGGGATGAGCGCTTGCAGAACTTCCCGTACGGCTCGGGCCCGGGCCTCCGCCCCTGTGGCCGCTCGCCCTCCACGGGGCGGCGCCGCCACGCGGGGTTCCGACGGGATCCGAGGGTTCTGCAAAGGCCTCTGATGTGAGCGTCCAGCCCCGGGGGTGGACTTCTCGGCTCGGGGGCGCGATCGCAGGCGGTGCCGCCATCGGTCCCGATTCCGAGACTGATACCGACCCCGCAGGTAGCGGTACGACACGTTCTCATCGCCGTACGTCCGCCCCGCGTGCCATCCACCGGCGCTGCGTTTCTGCCCCGCCCCGTCAGCCCGGAACTTGCCGACGTCGGACCGTCACCGCGCAGGCCGCCTGGTCGCAGCGGGACAGGTCTACCTCGTACAGGTAGCCCATGGGCTCCAGAATATTGCGGTAGAGTACGTCGCAGTGCCGACAGTAGTCTCTATAGGGCTCGAAATGGGTGGCCGCGAGCAGCCTGCCCTTGGACGGACAGTGGTGCATGGTGATGCGGAAGACGCCCTGTTCCTCATCCAGCTCCATGGTGAAGTCGGCCGCCTCCTCGTTGAGCGTGTGGCTCCAGTACAGCCAACAGCCGCGCAGTCCGTGCTCAGCGACCAGGTCGCGCAGGTTGGTGAGGAAGGTTTCCGACAGGTAGTCCCAAAAGCCACGGACTGCCGGTTCGCCACCCAGGCGGTGCAGGGTGCGGAAGAGCTCGCTGTAGGCCGGGATGAACTCAGTGCAACTGATCACGGCGACCTCCTGCGGAAGCGCTGGACGCTGCGCCCGTTCTGCGGCTCATAGGCGACCAGTTCGGCGACGTAGGCGGTGTCTTCACAGAGCGCTTCGTTGACCGTCCGCGTGGTCTCGCTGAACAGCGGACTAACCGCCTCGCCGCGCGCGCGCATGTGCATGACCGCCGGGCATGCGTCGACCCGCACCACCAGTTCGTCGGGCGTCTGCTCGAAGCGGACCACGGCGCCCTCCACGCTATAGAGGGTTTCGAAGTACTGGCGCAGAGCTCCGAGGCCTTCAGCGACCAGACGCTGCCGCAGGGGCGCATGCCAGTGCAGGGTGTACTGGCGCAGGTAGTCCCGCACCGCCGGTTCGCCAAAGTGCTGATGCAGGTAGATTACGCCGCCGTTCAGAGCGCTATGAAAGTCCTTGTGCAGGTAAGGGTTATCGGCGGCCCGACGCTCCATGACTTGCCTGGGCATCGCTCGTTTTCTCCGGCCGGTGTGGGGTTAGGGTAGAAGCACATCGCGGTCCTGTTCCATGACCCGGTCGATGGCCTGCGAACAGGATTCCGTGAGCGGGTAGTTGAGCACGTTTCGGCGCGTGCTGAAGATCCCCATACGCACGAGCAGCTCCTTCAAGCCGGTCAGCCAGCAGGTGATCTGCGGACCGCCGTAGACCTCCCACATCAGCCGGTTCATTCGTTCCTGGAGCGCCTGCGCTCCGTCGGCGTCACCCTTGGCGCAGGCGGCAAGGATCAGCGCCGCCAGGCGGCCGTTGAAGATGCCGCCGCCCAGCAGGGCGCCGTTGTACCCATGCAGCATGTAAGAGGCGACGTCGAATTCGTCGCCGGTAAGCAGCCGCAGGTCTGGTCGTTGCTGGCGCGCCTGCAGCGCGATATCTCGCCGTGCCGGATCCATCGAGCTGTCCTTGACCAGGACGACCGCGGGCTCCGCATAGACCGCCGCCAGGACGCTGGCTGACACGGGCACGCTGCCGCCGTTGCCGCGATCATAGATACCGACCGGCAGAGGGCACCGGCGCAGTGTCTCCACATACAGAGTGCGGACGTTCTCCTCCGTCGCGTTGAGGAGGAAGTGCGGCGGAGCAATGACCGCAATATCCGCGCCGTCCGCCGCCGCCTGTTCGGCGTTCTCCAGCATTCGGCCGACCGAGTTGTCGGTGATCTGTACGGCCAGCACCAGCCGCCCGGCACTGGCCGCCGCCGTCTCGCAGACCAGCCTTCTGAGGTCGGCGCGCCGCAGCCAGGGTCCTTCGCCGCAAGTCCCCCCCAGGAACAGCCCCCGCACGCCCAGGCGCAGGTGGTGCGCCACCAGTCGCGGCACGCTGTCCGCGTCGAGGGTGAGAGTGTCGGTCAGTGGCGTAGGGGTCGCCGACCAGACTCCGGCCAGACGCTCGCGGTCGATGGTCTGTTGCATGGGGACTCCTGACCTCTCGCAAGGATATACACGATTCTGCCTGCGCCCCAGCTTGGCGGTCGTTCGGCGCCGTTCTGCGGCATGGTTCTTCGCGGCTTGCTGGGCGGTTCCCCTGCTGGGGGGTGTGCCTGCTGCCGCCTGCCGGTCCTAGTCTACTGGTGGTAGCGCTGCTGTCAACGGCGTTCGCCCTGCGGCCAGGGGTTTCGAACGGTTCTGCGGGGCTGCCGCGTCTCTGCAAGATACCGCGAACCCGCCCGAAACGGGCTGGGCATCGCGGGCTCTAGGGAGACCAGCGGGGTCATGGCAGACGCCTGCCAGATCCAGCCGGGGTGGTGACTACTCAGGTTCTCGGGTTCAGCCGGGCCCCCGGCTGGGGCCGGACATACCGGAATGAGACTTCCAGCCTTCGCGGCCTTGAGCGTTGAGAGTTGAAGGTTGAGCTTTTTTTCGACCTGTGCAATAAGGAAGTCCGCCTGGAGCGCTGAAGGCGC
>CAILKC010000701.1 GCA_903834675.1 uncultured Victivallales bacterium
ACCTAGACATAGGCGACTACTCGCTGACGGTCAATGCCTTCTACATGGGCCGCTATGAAGTGACCAAGGCCAAGTGGGACGTGGTGCGGACGTGGGCGGCGAGTAACGGCTATACGGACTTGCCGACCGGAGACGGCAAAGGACCAACTCACCCGGTGTATAACGTGAACTGGTTTGACGTGGTCAAGTGGTGCAATGCCCGCAGCGAGATGGAGGGGCGTAGCCCCGCCTACTACACGACGTCGGCCAAGACGACAGTGTATAGAATGGAGGACATCGAACTCGACGACGACTGCGTGAATTGGGCCGGCGGCTATCGCCTGCCGACGCTGAACGAATGGGAGTACGCGGCCCGAGGCGGCCTGAGCAGCAAGCGCTTCCCCTGGGGCGACACCATCGATCACACCCAGGCGAACTACTATGGAAACCCCCACCAATATGACTACGATTTGGGGTACGAGCGTTATGACACCTCCTACCAAGTCGGAGAGATTCCGTTCACCAGTCCGGTTGGGTCGTTCCCGGCGAACGGCTATGGGCTGTACGACATGACGGGCAACCTGTGGGAGTGGAACTGGTTTCCGGGGTTTAACCGGACGCCCCGTCCGCTCCGCGGCAGCAGTTGGAACGACTCCTCCTACTGCGGCCGTGTCGCCTACGTGTTCCGGAACGTCCCGGGCTGGCGCAGCTACATCCAGGGCTTCCGGCTCTGCACTGCGGGCCCAGGTTAATGAGGGTTCATCCGCTCCGGTTTCCTGAGGAGGAGAAGAACGGACAGAACGGACAGAACGGACAGAACGGACAGGGGGAGCAGATGAGAGATGCTGGGAGCTACCTGACGATAATGTTGGCTGTGCTGGTCACTCTGGCGGCGGGCGCGTCGGCCGCCAGGGCCGGGTCGCACTCGGCCCTGTCGCCGGAGTTCACGGTGGATACGCGGGGGGTTGTGCCCCCCAACGGCCAGTTCCTGGCAACGCTGGGCGTAGCGGACGTGGTGGGTGGAAAGGGTTGGTGGGACCTCACCGGCCCCTATGCCGCCACCGCGAAGAGTAACCGGCTGGCTCTCAATCTAGTCCACGATGCGACGGGCAGGCTCGGCGGCACGGCCACCTACACCGTGGCCAAGGACGCCACGGTCACCATGCCGATCAGGGGCAGCGTCAAGGGCGGCCGCGGCAGCATCACCATGAAAGGTTCTCTGCAAGGGGCTGACTCCGGTAAGACGATGACCGTGGCGCTGGCGCTGAATCTGACGGTGGACACGGCCCAGCAAGAGCTCACGGGACGGCTGACCGGCAGGGTCAGGAGCAACGGCACGACCACCCTGGTAGACGATCCGGTGGTTTTCGACCTACCCGAGAGGATGACGGGCTGTTGGACGCTGTCATTCGTTCTCGATCAGTCCGGCCGAACCGTCACGGGTACAGCAGAGCTGGCTCTCTCCAACCTGGTGAAACACCGCTTCGTCGTCAAAGGCAGGACCGGCGCCAACCACACCGCCGCACTGACTCTGGCCGGCGACCCGTCCGACCCCGCCTTGAAGGCTATCAGTATCCGGACCACCCTCACCCCGCTCGAAAGCGTCGGGGCTCGGATCGAGAGCTTCTCAGGCAGGGGCTATGGGCAGACGCTGGGGTGGTGAGTCGGGCAACCCGATCCGTCGCCTGCCGTCGGCCAGGCGGCTGGGCCGTCAATGCTCCTATGTTTGTAACTACTCAGGTTAGAGCTCAGGTGCGTTTCCCTGCTCCAACGGGGCTGTGGCGCAGAGCCCAGGGTTGCGGCCATGGTGCCGCTACCCTGGGTCATATGTGGTCCTGGCCTCCTACCCCAACGGGGTTGCGTCTTGGCACCATGACGCAACCCCGTTGGGGTAGACTGGGTTTGCTGCCTTGCTCACCCAGGGTAGGCCGACGCAGCGGCCAACCCTGGGCTTGGGTACGCAGCCCCGTTGGGGCAGGATACGCAGTTGCACCTGAGTCGTCACGAAACAGCTATGGGGTCCGCCCTGGGCGGTGGCAGCGCCTGAGTTGCAATGCATAAGTATGCCTTTACGATAGTATGCATGAGAATCACGGTTGACATCGCTGACGATCTGCTCATCCGGGCGAAGAAGAGGGCGGTTGAACTGCGCCAACCGCTCCGGGCTCTCATTGAGGAGGGGCTGCGGAATTGCCTGGCGGCCAAGCCGAAACCAGCCCCTGCCGCCGGAAACATCACGTGGGTTGTCGCCACCGGCGGATCCCCGGACGGCCTGGATGTGTCCGGTCGAGCCGCCCTGCATGAATGGCGGCGGACGAAAACATGATCGCCATTGACACCAACCTCTTGGTGTATGCCCACCGAAGTGGAACCCCGGAACACCGGCAAGCCCGCGCTGCGATTGAGAAGGCGGCAACTCATCCTTCCGGGTGGGGCATCCCGTTGCCTTGCGTAGCTGAATTCTGGATGGTGGTCACGCATCCGAGTTGCCTTGGGGGGGCCTCGTCTCCTGGGCTCGCGGCGCGCTTTCTCGACGCTCTCATCGAATCGGGTAGAGGGCACTATTGGCACCCTGGGCCTGGTTTCGGACTCCGTCTCGCCAATGCCGGCGCGGCAGTGGCGAGTTTGCGGCGCGCGGATCTTCGATCTGCAAATTGCCATGATCGCGGCGGAGAATGGCGCGACGCAGATCCGGACGCATGACCGCGCGTTCGTCTCAATTCCCGGTCTCCGGGCTGTCGACCCGCTCTGAGCGTGCCGACAGTACTCCCGGGGCGGCGGCAAGGAGCAGACCCCATGAAGTGGACCAAGCATGACCCGGGCCGGCTGCCGGTGAAGTCCTGGTGCGAGGTCGTCGACGACAACGCCCAGCTACAGGCCGATAACCTGGCGGCGCACCCGATGCTCTTTCGGCAGGTGGCGCTGATGCCGGACTGCCACGTCGGCTACGGCATGCCCATCGGCGGCGTCATCGCCTGCCCCGATGCCGTCATCCCTAACGCGGTCGGGGTCGACATCGGCTGCGGCATGAGCGCCGTGCAGACGGACCTCCCGGCCGCCGCGGCCACGCCGGAGGTGGTGCGGCAGATCCTGCACAGCGTCAAGCGTTCGGTGCCCGTCGGCGAGGGCCACGCACACCGGGAGCGACAGCCTTGGACGGGACTTGACGCCCGCAACCACGACCGCCCCGGTGGGGTCGACGCCCACGCCTGGGAACTCGCCTACTGCAACCTCGGCACCCTAGGCGGCGGCAATCACTTCATCGAATTGCAGCAGGGCGACGACGGCTTCGTCTGGCTCATGATCCACAGCGGCTCGCGCAACCTCGGCTACCGCATCGCCGAGCACTACCACAAGCTGGCGCTGCGCCTGAACGAGCAGCAGTGCATCCTCCTGCCGGACCCGCAGCTCGCCTACCTGCGGGCCGAGACAGCCGAGGGCCGGGCCTACATCCGCGATATGAACTTCGCCCTCGACTACGCCCGTGAGAATCGGTGCCGCATCATGGCAGCCTTCCAGCGCGAAGTGGCCCACCTGGTCAAGGACGTGCAGTTTCGACGCGAGGTCAACATCCACCACAACTACGCCGCCCGCGAGCGCCACTTCGACCGCGAGGTCTGGATCCACCGCAAGGGCGCTACCTCCGCCAAGCCCGGCGAGACCGGCATCATCCCCGGCAGCATGGGCACGCCCTCCTACATCGTCGCCGGACTCGGCAACCCCGAGTCCTTCATGTCCTGCTCACACGGCGCCGGCCGCATCATGGGCCGCCAGGAAGCCTGCCGCTCGCTCAGCAAAGAGGCCTGCGACCAGGCCATGGCCGGCATCGTCTTCGAGGGCTGGAAGCCCCTCAAGGCCAAGTTCGGACGCGCCAAAGCCAAGCCCCGCGCCGGAGCCTACGACCTCGAGGAGGCGCCGCTGGCCTACAAGGACATCGAGGCCGTCATCGCGGCCCAGCAGGACCTCGTTCAGGTCCTGGTCAAACTCCGTCCCCTGGGCGTCCTCAAAGGCTGAGGATCCACCCAGAAATTGGGGTCGGAGTCGGCATCGGTATCGTCGGGCTCCTGCTCCCCGAATTGGGATGCGTACAGGACACGACATGGGGTTATATATTAGCATGTATGAAAAAGTATCAGGGCGCGGTTGCAGTCCCGCAAGCCAGGGGCTAACCTACCCCTAGCCGCAACCCGGAGAAGGCTATGACGGGACCCGAGTTCATCGCCAAGTGGCGCAACGTGACCCTGACCGAGCGCTCAGCCGCTCAGCAGCACTTCCTCGACCTCTGCGATCTGGTCGGACACCCCAAGCCGGCCGACCTGGACAAGACCGGCGACACCTTCACCTTCGAGCGCGGGGCCGCCAAGCACGGGGGAGGCGACGGCTGGGCCGACGTCTGGAAGAAGGCCTTCTTCGCCTGCGAGTACAAGGGCCGCCACAAGAACCTGGACGCAGCCTACGACCAGCTCCTCCAGACCCGCGACTCTCTCGAGAACCCGCCGCTGCTGATGACCTGCGACCTGGAGCGCATCGTCATCCACACCAACTTCACCGCGACTCCCGTCGTGGTCTATGAGATCCGCCTCGAGGACCTGGCCACGCCCGAGGGCCTCGACCGCCTGCACTCCATGTTCTTCAACCCCGAGGCCCTCCGCCCCGGCACCACCTGCGCCGCCATCACGGCCAAGGCCGCCGGCCGCCTGGCGGACCTCGCACAGGCCCTGCGCAACCGCGGCCTCGACCCGCGCCAGGTGGCGCACTTCCTGGACCGCATCGTCTTCTGCCTCTTCGCCGAAGATATCGGGCTGCTGCCCGAGGGGGTGTTCTCCGAACTCCTGCAGCGGACGCGCGCCAAGCCGGACCTCTTCAGGCGCTGCCTGGCCGACCTCTTCGGCGCCATGGCCGGCGGCGGCGACTTCGCGCTGCGGGAGATCCGCCACTTCAACGGCAGCCTGCTCGACAGCGCCGCGGTCCTCGAACTCACCGAGGACGAACTGCGCCAGGTTCGCGAGGTGGCCCAGTTGGACTGGAGCGCCATCGACCCCAGCATCTTCGGCACCCTCTTCGTGCGCGGCATGGACCCGGCACTGCGCTCCCAGCTCGGGGCCGAGTTCACGGGGCGCGAGGACATCGAGACGTTGGTGGAGCCCGTGGTCATGGTGCCCCTGCGGCGCGAAGAGGCCGCGCTCCGCACAGCGGTGGACGCGCTGCTGCCTCCCGCGCCTGGCGGCCGCGGTGTGGCCCCCGGCATGGCCCCGCTCAAACTGCGCAAGGCCAAGATTGAAGGCACTATCCTCGTCAGGCGCTTCCTCGAACGGCTGGCGACCCTGAAGGTGCTCGACCCCGCCTGCGGTTCGGGCAACTTCCTCTACGTCGTGCTCCAGAAGCTCAAGGACCTGGAGAAGGAGGTCATCGTCTTCGCCCAGGACCGCCTCCAGGCGAGTTTCCTGCCCACCGTGGGTCCGTGGCAGCTCTACGGCATCGAGGTCAATCCCTACGCCCACGACCTGGCCCAGATGACCGTCTGGATCGGCTACCTCCAGTGGACCCGCGCCAACGGCTTCAACGTCCCCCAGTATCCCGTCCTCAAGCCCCTCCCCGACAACTTCCTCTGCCTGGACGCCATCCTCGATCTATCCGACCCGACGCACCCGCGGGAACCCGACTGGCCCGCCGTGGACGCCATCGTCGGCAATCCGCCGTTCCTCGGCGGCAAACTGCTGCGCCGCGAACTCGGAGACGCCTACGTGGACCGGCTGTTCGCGCTCTGGGCGGACCGGGTGCCACGCGAGGCGGATCTCTGCTGCTACTGGTTCGAGAAGGCACGGGCGCACCTGGCGAACGGCGCTTGCCGCCGGGCCGGGTTGCTGGCCACGCAGGGCATCCGCGGCGGCGCTAACCGGCGCGTCCTGGAGCGCCTCAAGGAGAGCGGCGACATCTTCTTCGCCGAGAGCGACCGGCCGTGGGTCCTCGACGGCGCCAATGTCCATGTCTCCATGGTCGCCTTCGACGATGGCAGCGAGACGCATCGCGTGCTCGATGGCCGTCTGGCGCCGAGCATCAACGCTAACCTCACCTCCACCGCCAACCTCGGCTCGGCCGTGCGCCTGCCCGCCAACACCGGCCTGGCCTTCATGGGCACCACCAAGCAGGGCTCCTTTGACCTCGCCGACGCCGCGGCCAGGTCTTGGCTGGCCCTACCTAATCCTCATGGTCGGCCTAACTCGGACGTGCTCTTCCCGTGGCTGAACGGCCAGGACGTCACCCGGCGTCCGGCGGGCAAGTGGATCATTGACTTCGGCACGCGCGGCCCGGAAGCAGCGACCCTCTACCAGACCCCGTTCGAACACTTGATTCGGCACGTCCAGGCGTTCCGCGAAGCGGCTCCGCGGGCCTGGTATCGCGACGAGTGGTGGCAGTTGTATGCCAGCCGTCCGGAAATGCAACGAGCGCTCCACGGGCAAGCGCGATTCGCCGCAACCCCTCGAGTCGCCAAACACCGTCTGTTCGTTTGGCTCGATGCGGTCGTCAAGCCGGACTGCCAGCTCATCGTCTTCCCGTGTGCCGACGACTACGTCTTTGGCGTCTTGCACTCGCGCCTGCATGAGACCTGGGCGCTGAAGCTCGGGAGCCGCCTCGAGACACGCCCGCGCTACACCCCCACAAGCTGCTTCGAGACCTTTCCTTTCCCCTGGACGCCGGGGCAGGAGAGTGCCTCCGAGCCGCTGGTGCAAGCCATCGGTGGAGCCGCCGCCGAACTCTGCCGTCGGCGGGATGCCTGGCTGAATCCGCCCGAGTGGGTGCGCGAGGAGATGCTCGAATTCCCCGCCACCGTGGGTGGCCCCTGGGACCGTTTCATCGTCAATCCGCGGCGAGCTCCCGAGACGCCCACCGACGTCCATGAGCCCGATGCGACCGCGGTCGAGTTCGGCCTGGCGGAGCGCGCCGTCGCCCTGGCCCGGCGCGAGGCGCTGTGTGTACGTACGGTGGGTCCCGGGGACGTTGGCCTGGCGCGCTACCCGCGTCTGCTCCCGCGCAGTGCCGAGTGTGCCGAGATCCTGGCCAAGCGCACCCTGACGAACCTTTACAATCAGCGCCCCGCTTGGCTCGACCTGGCCCACCGCCACCTCGACGAGGCCGTCTGTGCCGCCTACCGCGCCGCCCGCGGCGGCGACTGGTCCGCCGATCTGCCCGCAGAGAAGATTCTGGAGCAGCTTCTCGCCCTCAACCTGGCGGATGGTAACACTAGCGCTCCTGCGTGTTGACCCGCACCGCCGACCAGGCGCCGGCCAGAGTACGCAGCCGCCACGAGGCAATACCGCGCGCGGCCACCGTCCCGAGCTTCAGCGGACGGCCACACCAGGTGATGGCCGCCTTGACCGCCTGCCCTGAGGTCTCGCGCAACCGCAGCACCCAGCCTTCACCATCTTCTGCCGGCTTCAGCGCCAAAAGCTGCAGGCCCGCCGGCCGCACCTCGAGCAGCGACCCCTGCCGCGGCAGCTCGCCGGGCTTGGCGGGCACGCAGGCGGTAAAGGGCGTCATCTCCAGCTCCCGCGCCAGACGGGGCAGACCCTCTTCGGCCTCGTTACCGGTGGTCAGCAAGAAGCGGAAGACGAGCTCGCCACAGTCGACCACCGGCCGCCACGGATCGGCCTCGGGCGCGGTCACCACGTCGTTGGCGTAACGGCTGGCGCGGGCCACGCTAGCGCGCAGCACGCCATCCTTCAGGTCGAAGCCGTACAGCGCATCGCTGGCGAAACCGAGCGTGCCCTGCGCCGTCCGCAGGCGCACCCAGCGACCGCCGGGGACCTCGCCCACCGAGCCGCGCTCGGCCTCGCCACCGGGAACCTCGAACACCGCACGCTCCGCGCCGACCGGCAGGCAGAGTTTGACGCGAGCCGAGCGCTCATCAAGGAAGAGGCGTGCCGAAACCTCGACCGAGGGCTTCGAGTGGTAGAGCAGGAAGCGCAGGTCGAGGCGCGAGTGCCCGCCGCTGAGGCGGACAGCCAGGACGGCGCGTTCCGGTCCAGTTTCGAGGACCGCGCTGGCCGTCACCGACCAGGTGTGCCGAACGGTCGAGAGGTCCAGCGAGGCGGGCTCCTCGCCCATGCCGCCCCAGGAGCCCCACGGATCATCGACCGTGATCACCCCCAGACCGGCGCCGGCAAACAGCGCCTTGCCCTCCCGGCAGAGGCGTACCCCGGCATCGCCAGGGGCCGCTTCGACGGTGAAGATGCCATTGCCGATGGCGCCATCGCCGAGGCGGCGCGCCGCCGTCGCGGAGGCGGCGCGGGACAGCGGCGGGTTGCCTTCCTCCCAGGCCAGTTCCATCACCGTCCAGCCCAGAGGTGGCAGGGTCATCGGGACCACGACCCGCTTGCGCCAGGGGAAGTCCGGCATCGCCGAGTGTTCCGTCTCGACGACCTGGATCGGCACGAGCTCGCCGTCGGGACCGCGTACCGCCACCGGCAGCTCCGGCGTCCGCCCGCGATAGGACCAGATGGGCCGGTAGTCCAACGACGCCTCCAGTTCGACCGGGCCGTGGTATTCCCAGGGATGCGGGTTCCAGACGAGCTGCACCGCCGAGCCGGGCAGGTCCCCTTCCGGCTCCCGCGAGCGACTCGTGTCCACCCGCCGCATAAGCTGGTTCAGCGCCTGATTCTCGACGGCCAAAGCCTGTTGCCTGGCCAGGCCCATCCAGGCGATCTGCTCGTCACAGGCGCGCTCCATCGATGAACCTGGCAGGATGTCGTGGAAGGAGTTGAGCAGCAACGAGTCCCACGCCGGACCCAGGGCGGCTGGAGGCAGCGCCAGGGCGGCGGCGATGGCGCTGTCGGCAGTTTCGGCCCGGACCACGGCAGCCTCGGTCCGGCGAAAAGCGTACTTGAGCTTGGCCACCGACACATAGCAGCCGCGCAGGCAGTAGTTCAACTCGCCGCGATGCACGGGCAGAAAGCCAGCGCCACCCTTTTCGCCAATCTCCTGGCGCAGGGCAGCAAAGAAGCGATGCAGGCCGGAGTGGATAACCTCGACCTCTGGATGAGCCGCCGACCACGCCGCAATCTCGCGCAGGATACGGCGCGTCGGACCGCCGCCGTGGTTGCCGAGGCCGTAGTAGGCGCCGACCTGGCGCAGATCGCCCTTCTCAGCCGCGGCCAGCAAGCCGTCGAGTTTGCGCGGCATCTCGTCGCGTTCGCAACCGTACCAGCCCGCCGCAGGACGATACGCCAGCACCCGCCCACCAGCGGAACCCTCCCACCAAAAGGCCGGCTTGGCAATGGCCACCTGAGCCGCCCCGGGCCGCGTGCAGGAAAAACCCGTCATCCCCGCCGCCACCAGAATGTCCGGCAGCCCGGCGCTGTGCCCAAACGAGTCCGCCGCCCAGGCAATCTCCGCCGCCCGCCCAAAACGCGAGCGGAAGTACGCCTGGGAACGGGCGAAGTGCCGACAGAAGGTCTCGGTGCCGGTCAGGTTCGTGTCCGGCTGAACGTGCGTGCCGCCCACCACGTCCCAGCGCCCCTCCGCAATGCGCTGCTGCATGCGGGCGAAGGTCTCCGGGTCGTTTTCCTCGATGTGCCGATAGATCAACGCCTCGCCGCGGATGCAGGTCAGCTCGGGGAACTCGTCCATCAGATCGAGGATGGTGCGCGAGGTAATGATGCCCTCGTTGAGACCTTCACGCCAGTCCCACAGCCAAACCGGATCAAGATGGGCATTGGCAATCAGGTGAAAGGTGTAACGGGTGCTCATCAGCACGTGCCTCCTGTGATCGTATTCTCTGCCGACGTAAACCGTGTTCCGTGCGCCCAACATAGCGTGGGCGGCCCGGGAGACCAGCGCCGCCCTGGCCGCGGGGCGCAGGTCAGTTCCGTAGGTGGTGACTATTCAGAAGCTGTGAAGAAACCGTGGGCGAAATCGGGATCGGGATCGTGCCTGGCTGAACCACGTAAAGTGGCTTGCGGACGGCCTCTCCATTCCGCCGGGCGCCAGACGGGCGCCAGGCGTGGAGCCGCGGTCGGCCCGACCGGCACCCAGCCCTGGAGCCGACGGTCCCCGCCGTATCCCTATCCCGAGACGGCGGAAGTCCTGCCCGCCGGCATGACGGACCGCCGACCTCCACGCCCTGCGGGCGGAAGAGACGGTCAGGGACGGCCTAGGGCTGGCCGAGGACGGGCACGGCGCCAGCCGGCGCTGGCGTGGCGGACTTCGCGGACTCAGGCTTGGCCGGGGACGGGAGCGCCGCCGCATCTGCGGAGATACCCTCGATCCGCGGCCCCAGGCAGGCGCGAAAGCCCAGGTAACTCAACCTGCCGCCCAGCCCCCACCCGCCCCGGGCGGCGGACCGCACGTCCGCGGCGTCGTAGAACCAGCCGCCGCCGCGGATAACGCGGCCAGGACCCAGATCGACCGGCAAGTTCACCGGGTCAGTCCCGGGACTCTTCGCGTAATCGCCGAACCAGTCCAGACACCACTCAGCCACATTGCCGCTCAGGTCATACAGCCCCAGTTCGTTCGGCTTCTTCAGGCCCACCGGGTGCGCCTCGCCGCCACTGTTGTCCTGGTACCAGGCCACTTCATCCAGGGTGTTCGAGCCGCTGTAGGTGTAACCCTGCCCAGAGCCCGCCGACGTGGCCCGGCTCTGCGCTCCGCCCTGGGCCGCGTACTCCCACTCTGCCTCCGTCGGCAGGCGGTACTCGTAGCCCGCCGGCAGTCGGCCGGCGGCACGCTCGCGCTCCGTGAGCTTCACACAGAATGCCACCGTGCCCTCCCACGGCACCATCTCGACCGGGTTGCGGGCGCCCTTGAACTGGCTCGGGGACTGTCCCGTCAGGGCTTCGTACTCCGCCTGGATCACCTCATACTTCCCTATCCAGAAAGGCTTGGTGATCGTCACCCGGTGCACCGGCCTCTCGTGGGGCTTCCCGGCGTTCGAGCCCATCTGGAAGCTCCCGGGGGCCACCCAGACCAGCTCCAGGCCCAGATCCGGCACGGTCCAGGGCTGACCGAGGGCGGGCCGGGCGCCAGCGGCCGCTGGCGTGGCGGACTTCGCGGGCGCAGGCTTGGCCGGGGCCGCAACCGGCGCCGTACTTGCGGACAGGCCGTCGATCACCGGCGCCAGGCAGACCCGGAGGCCGAGGTAGGGGAGCGCG
>CAILKC010000702.1 GCA_903834675.1 uncultured Victivallales bacterium
ACCTCGCCGTAGTCGCCCAGCATCACGTTCTCCGGCTTCAGGTCACGATGCACCACGCCCTTGTTGTGCGCGTAGGCGACCGCGTCGGAGACCTTGAGCAGGATCTCGAGGTTCTCCTCCAGGCTCTTGCCGGTGATGGCTTTGTGCCAGGGCGTGCCGCGCACCTCTTTCATGGCGTAGAAGAGAGTGCCATCCGGGGCCACCCCGACATCGTGGATGGGGATGACATTGGGGTGATCGAGGTCGCCGGTCACCACCGCTTCGATGAGGAACTGGTCCCGCAGGCCCGGCTGGTCGGCCAGCTCCGGCCGGATGACCTTGACCGCGATCTGCCGGTCCACCGAGTTCTGCCGGGCCCGGTAGACCAGACCCATGCCGCCCTGGCCCAGCAGGTCGAGCAGCACAAAGACGTTGCCGGCGACGCTGAGCTGGCGCGGCAACACCGCCGCGGACGCGGCAGGGCAGGCGCGCTCTGGCCCCGCGCTCTTGATCGTGACCTCGGGCTCCGCCCCGGACGAGATAGAGCCCTCCCAGCGGCGCTGGACGCCTTCCAGCGCCGCGGCATCCGGCCCGGCCGCAGCGGCGTCTGCCCGGGTGATGATGAACGACTTGCCGCAGCTCTCGCAGTCGGCGCCCCCACCGAGGTCGGCAGCGGCCACCTCATAGAGCGCCTGGCAGTGCGGACAGCGCACCGGAACCGCCTCGTTCGACATGGTCTCCTCCGCTCATCTCACAGCCTTCCGGCGAGTTGGTGGGCGCAGTTGGTGAGGATGACATCGATGCCCAACGCCGCGTAGCGTCGGGCGTCATCCACTTCGTCAGACCAGAAGAGGTTGCGCAGCAGGCCCCGGGCCTTGGCTTCAGCCGCTGCCGCCGAGGTAACGCTGCGGCCGAACTGCAAACGGGCGCAGCGGTACTGCACGGCGGCGGCAATCATGCGGGCCTCGTTGTCCTGGTGCGCCAGGCAGTCGCGTTCGATGTCCGGCGCGTAGGCCAAAGCGGCGGCGAGGACGTCCTCATCCCCGGCGATGTAGCTGAGGCGGTCCATGGCGCGCTGCCGCAGCAAGTCGGTCACCAGCCGCACCAGCCGCCCGTCGGGACCGGGGTCCTTGATGTGGATGTTGATAGCGGCCCGACCGTTCACGAGGTCGAGCACCTCCTCGAAGCGCGGCAGATGGATACCGCGCCAAGCGTCCCCGTGGCGCACTCCGGCATCGAACGAGGCAAGCACCGGCCAGTCGAGGTCGGTGACCAGACCCTGGCCGTCGGTGGTGCGGTCGACGCGCGGGTCATGGCAGACGACGGGCACGCCATCCCGGCTCAGCCACAGGTCAAGCTCAATCTCGTGGACGCCGGCGATGGCCACGGCGGCAGCAAAGGCGGGCAGGGTATTCTCGGGGCAGGCCTGCGACAGGCCTCGATGGGCACAGAGGCGAGGAAACAGCGCCGCGTTGTGCTCGGGATGAATCAGGGCGGTATGCATACCGTACGTCCTCCGCTCGCATGGGCCTGACCAGACCGGGTTTCCCGGTGGGAAAAGCGGGTGTACCTCTCCGACGGGAAGAAACCGCCTTGCTGTCGACGGCGGGGACACCCCAGGGCGCGGAGAATGTCACCGGTGGCCCCAGCGGGCGCAAGCGTGATCGAGGTTTTCTGGACCGCCTACCTCGAGGGCAGGCTTGCTGCCGCCCGGCGCCCTGCTCTCTCCGGGCTGTCAAGACGCGCGCCGGCGGGTACATTATGGCGGCGGTAACCCATGCACCCCGACTGCCGCGGACGGCGTTGCCACGCTGCTGGCGGTTGGGCTGAACTCAAGGAGATGGACGATGAGTGGTCTGACGATTCCTGCGCGTACGGCCTCGGGTCTGGACATGCTCTCGCTGGGCGCCCTGGTGCATCGGCTCGACCCTGGCGTTATCCCGTTCCGCAAGGCGCGGGAGTTCAACATCTGGGTCAGCGGTGGCGAGTACAACGTGGCGGCCAACCTGTCGGACTGCTTCCACATGCAGACTGGGGTCACCACGGCGCTGGTCAACTACCCCATCGGCGACCTCATCTCCGATGCCGTGCGCGGCATGGGCGTCAAGGGCCTCTACAAGGTCTTCGAGCATGATGGCGTGACCGGCCCGAACATGGCCACGGTCTACAGCGACCGCGGCCAGGGCGTGCGGGCGCCGGTGGTGTTCTACAACCGCTGCAACGAGGCCGCGGCGCAGTTGCAGCCCGGCGACTTTGACTGGAAGGCGATCTTCGCTAACGGCGTGCGCTGGTTCCACTCCGGTGGCATCTTCGCCTCGCTTTCGGAGACCACTTCGGCGCTGATCATCGAGGCCATGCAGGCCGCCAAGGCGCAGGGCGTGGTCACCTCGTTTGACCTGAACTACCGGGGCAAGCTGTGGAAGCGCCAGGGCGGCACGGCCCGCGCCCAGGCGGTGTTGCGCAAGATCTGCTCGTACGTCGACGTGCTGGTGGGCAACGAAGAGGACCTGCAAATGGGCCTGGGGCTGAAGGGTCCGGACGTGGTCGCCAAGTCCAAGCTCGACCCCAGCGTGTTCTTTGGCATGATGGGCACGGTGGCCAAAGACTTCCCGAACATCAAGTGTGTGGCCACCACCCTGCGCGATGTGCATTCCACCAACCACCACAGTTGGGGCGCCGTGCTCTGGCTGGATGGCAAGACCTACGTCAGCCCAACCTGCGAACTGGACGTGCTCTGCCGCATCGGCGGCGGCGACGGCTTCGCGGCGGGCCTGTTCTACGGCCTTATGAACGGCCTGGATCCCGAGTCCGCCCTGCGCCTCGGCTGGGCTCACGGCGGCCTCCTGACCACGACCCCCGGCGATACCACCATGGTCACCCTGGAGCAGGTCAAGGCCTGCGCCGAGGGCGGCTCGGCCCGCGTGCAGCGCTAGAGGCTGCGCCAGGCCCGACGCAGAAGCCTGTATGGGAGTGGCCCGTCTTGGCCGGTGCGGACCGAACCCGGCCGGGACGGCTCGCTATGGGCTCAGACGCATCTCCATCCCCAACTCCGCCTGCCAGTCGGCACCGAGAGTCTTTGCAGGCTCTCCGAACAACGGCGACCCGCGAGACCAGCAGCGCCGCGGGGCCCCCGCTACTCCTTCGCCACGGAAGGGGAACCTGAAGTCATACACCCGGTACAGGGTGGGGAAAAGCGCGGTCCCGTCTGAGGCTCTGCCAGGGATGTGGTCTCAGGTTTGGCCAGTGTTCCTGCGGTGACTTTCGGCAAGGGGGTTCCGAGCTTCGGGTGGGAGTTGCGGTGGCGCCGGGGTTGGAGGGTGTCAGATTCGGGTAGGGTCCCCTGGCGAGAGCGAGGCAACGGCGCGGCCCCGGCGGAGGTTACGATCCGTCGAGGCCATGGGTTTCTTGGGTGGCTGGATTTCAGTCGACGGCGGGGGTGGTGGCGGCCTGGGATGAGGTCGGCCAGCAGCTCGCGGCGCATGGGGCCGATGGTGAAGTGGTCGTCCTCGAAACCGCCGAAGACGGGCCGGTCGCGCTGGAATAGTTCGCGGATCATGGCTTGACCTCCGGGGCGTCTCCGAACACCAGGCGTGCGGCAGGCTCTGCGCCTCGTCGAGCACCACCACCGGGGTGATGCCTTTCATCTCGGCCACGCGGTCGGCGATGCGGCGGCCCATGCGGCCTCGGCTCAGGCTGATCGTGCAGCCGCAGCCCGGACGCCGACAGACAAACCGCCGAACCGCAATCCACTCCCTATGCGGAAGCCACACCTGCCGCATGTAAGTGCCCTTGCCTGCGGGGCGCAGAAAGGGGCAGACCGGACACGCGACCGGCCGCTGCGACTCAATCTGGGAATCGTAGGGCGAGTACTCTTGAACAGAGCCGATGAACGCCGAAAGTATCTGCATTCCTTGTGGACGGCTTCCGGAGTGCTGCTAACACGATAATGGAGCCGTCTCTTCTCCTTCTCAGGACAATCTCAGGCCGCCTGCGTCACGCTCGGACCGGAGCCGAAACAAAGCCCGCTCTGCCCGATCCCGACAGAAGGCACTGAGATCTCCAGGAAGAAGAACGAGAGGGGACAGCCGCGGTCCTCAGGTCGTACGCCAATGACTCAGATCCTGACACCAGACGAAACCCGAGACACGGTGCTCGCCCGGGTACGCGGAGCGGGTGCCTCCTGGTTCCTCCTGCTTGATGCGGCCCACGATGAGCGTATCTGGCCCAAGCTGTACCACTCCAACGTCCGTTACCAGTGCCTCTACGATGGCCAACTGGCCGACCAGTATGCCTCGGTGGCCCCCTACCTGGCGCAGATCGACACGGACAATCCAAGCCTGCTCCATTGGTACCTCGAGAACGGTTGGGGCGAGGCCTGGGGCTATCTACTCAGTTCACAGGCTCTTTTCGAGCAGATCCGGCGCCATCTCCGCAGGTTCCTCATGGTCAAAAACGAGGCCGGCGACGAGGTCTACTTCCGGTTCTACGACCCGCGAGTCCTGCGCGTCTTTCTGGCGTCGTGTGACGCTGGTGAACGCGCGCATTTCTACGGTCCCATCGAGTCTTTTGTTCTCGAAAACGCAGAGGGTAAGCTCGTCCGACTGCAGGCAGACGATCACGGCCTGGAGTCCGCATAGACGTCATTCCAGAAAGGACGTGTTGAATGGGCGCTACTCCCGAGGGTAAAATTCAGCAATGGCTCACGGCAGTCGGCAAGAGTGGACTCGTCAGCCCTCAGGTTCGCCAACGGGTCATCACGGCCGGCACGTTTATCGAGAACTCCGCCGGGGTGAAGGAGGCGTCATCTTGGCTGCAAGGCATCGATTTCTCAAAGTCAGTCGTGGTCTGTAACCACTTACCGGATAAGCTTTATGTACAGTTCGTAGGCAAGCACCTGGGAGCCTGGTTCACGGATACCGGAATGACGCCGGATCAGATTGGGCTGGCGAACCGACGTAATGGGCCAAGACTCTTCAGACCCGCGGGCAGCGTCGCGGCTTTGGAGTCAACCGCCAGCAGCATCAAGGATTGGTGGTCAGCAGGGCGCGCCCCCGACAGCGTTGTTCCCCGGGCAGGCCAGGATCGGTCCGGCGCCCCACGGAAAGGGCAGATGACCAGGGGAGGAGGTAAGCAGTACTTAGTCATCAACAAGTTCCAGATGCAGCAAGTATGATCTGCTGCCCGCCGACCACGGCCGTCATCCGTGGTTTGGGCACGTTCGCAGTGGTGCCAAACACGGTGGAGACAACATGTATTTTGGCGAGCGAACTCTCAGGGACGCACAGGGTGCCACGGTTGTTCAGAGTCGGCTCAGGTCGGCTTTGGGTAGACTCGACTTTGAGAGGTTCTTGTTCCCCAGCATCGAGGTCGGGTTCCTCGGCTGGCAGAGGTCACACCGTCATGGCAAAGGCACGGGGTTTGAGAGCCCGCATGCTACCCGCTATGCCCCTGAGGAAGTGAACCAGAAATTCCAGCGCTTGGGGCTGGAGCGCTACCTCAGAGAACTCGTGGAATCGAAACCAGACGACACGGAGCTCTGGCTCACAACGGTTACAGAAATTCACCACGGAACGCTCCGTTTGAAGAAAATAGAGTACCGCGTGGATGCCGCAAAGAATGGCTTCTCCCGCAGACTTTTCGAGGCACGAATCGAAGTGGCCGATCGACGGCTTCACCCCAGGGTAACACTCCAGGCCACACCTTTCCTCAGGGCGTTCTAGGACCATGAGTATCATTGTGGAAAGCCTCTGGAAGGCTATGCGTTGAGTGCGAAGCGACAGGGTTCCGAGGCAGCAAAGCAGGAGGTCACGATGATGAACACGCTGGAATTGTCGTCCGGGGTTGGCGCGGGTCAGCACAATAGCCGTCGCGATGTGGTCAAGGTCCAGACCGCCTTACTGAAGGCAGGTCTTGATGTCGGTGCGGCTGACGGCGTCTGTGGCCCGAGAGTAGAGAAGAGCATCAAGGCGTTTCAGAGCCGTATCGGGTTGACGCCCGATGGCACCATCCGGCCTGGTCGTCGCACCGATCAGGAACTCGCCAGGCGTGCTCAGACGTCGATCTGGGACACGCTGTCCCGCGTCGCTACGCAGGTGGGCCTGTTCTTCAGTGGTGGCGCGCGTGGCGTGAGCGGCCCGCAGCCTCGAATTGACGATCCGGAGGGCAAACTGCCTTTCGTCAAGGAGCGACTACAGGCGAAACTGCGGCAGTTCGCCAAGGCCTTTGGCGCGCCGGTCCGTGTGACCTCCGGCAAGCGCACCCCCGCGGAGCAGGCCAAGTTGATGGCCAACATGACGGAAGGGCAACTGAACATGTACGGCGGCGGGAAGCCTGACTACATCAAGAGGATCAAGGCACTCGGAGGCCCAGGCCAGAGGTCTGTCGAGAAGGTGGAGGCGATTCTGACGAAGGCCACGGGGATGGGCTATAAGGTCTCTGACCATCTTCAGGGCAAGGCCGTGGACGTGAGTCTGGCAGGCTGGTCAGATCAGCAGAAGGCCAGAGCCAAAGCGATTGCGGATGGACTGGGACTGCGCGCCCTGGATGAGAGCGGTCTCGGCATCTCCTGTTTCCATATCGGCTTGGGCTGATGGCGACTGGGAGGACGCTTCCTCCCGCCGCGCCCTACCGTCTGCTCATATCGTCTTTACGATGCCGCGGACGAGCGGATGAGTGTCCCGAA
>CAILKC010000703.1 GCA_903834675.1 uncultured Victivallales bacterium
CATCGGCTGGCATGCCAGCGGCCAGGCAGCCGGGAAGATGGCGGCGCGCGTCCTGCGCGGCGAGAGCCCCGCCGGCATCCCGATCGTGAACCTGGCCCAGCGTCGCATCGTACTCAACCGCGCGGTGGCGGAGAAGCTGGGTGTGGTCTTTCCCCCCGAACTTCTGCAGGAAGCCGCGGCGGCCACGCCGTAACGCAGCGCGCCAGGCGGCCGGCCGACGGTCGGCCGGCCGCGGTCAGTCCAGACTCCGTGATGGCCCTGGCGACCAGGCCCGAAAACACCAGACGGGTAATCGTCGGTATGCAGATCGAAATGGGTCGTAGCGGGGACGCCAGCGTGCTCCGGGTCAGCGGTCGCCTTGACGCGGCACACGCTCAGGCGTTCGCTGAGGCGTTGCTGCCGTTGCTGGGCGACGCCGGGGCCTCGCCCGTCCTGGACCTCTCGGGCGTCGAGTATGTCTCCAGCGCTGGTTTACGGGTTCTTCTGCAGGCGGCCCGAAAACTGCAGGCGCGCGCCGCGCGCCTGACCCTGACGCAGGTGCCAGCACCGGTGTATGCGGTGTTGACCCTGTCCGGCTTCGCCACCTTCATGACCCTCCAAGCGCAGGAGTAGAGGCCGCATGTCAACCGACCGCGACCGCGCTGCCCTGACGCCGGAGCCCGCGCTCGCCTGGCAGCCTGTTCCCGGGGCCCCGTCGGGGCAGTTCCTGATCCTGGAGCGCAAGGCCGATCCGTATAGCTCGCACGCCGCCCTGGTGCGGACGCCAGAGGCCATCCTGGTCATTGACATAGGCTCGGCCCCAGACCAGGTAGCGCAGCTCTCGCAGCTGATCCGCGCGGCCATCGGCCAGGCGAACCTGCCGGTGCTGATCGTGCTCACTCACCTGCATTGGGATCACCTGGCGGCACTGCCGCTGCTGTCCCTTCCCGGCCACGTGCCGGTCCTGGTGCTGGCCCAGGAGAGCGCGGTCGCGGCGCTGGCGCGGGGCGACCGGCAGGCGTCGGCGGCATTTCTGTTTGGCAGCGACTGTCCGGTAGTCGAGGTAACTCTGCCCCTGCTGCCCGCCGCGGCGCGGACCTCGGCGGTCGCCTGGCAAGACGAGCGCGCCCCCGGCCTGGTGCTGCGCCTCGTCCCGGACCAGGTGCTGCTGCCCACCGGACGCAGCGTCCCCTGCGAGCGTATTCAGCTTGGCGGTCACGACCTGGCACGGGCCTTCCATACCCCCGGTCACAGCCCGGACTGTATCTGCCTGCAGGTCGGCGAACTGCTCTGGGTGGGCGACCTGTTTCTGGCCGCGAACCCCGCCGTAGCCGGCCTTCAGGGGTGGGACAGCCAAGCCCTGATCGCCTCGCTGGATACCGTCTCCGGGCTCCTGGACGCACTGCCGCTGAGCCTCTGCTGCCCCGGCCATGGCCGCGGCCTTCCGGCCGCCAAGGCCAGGCAGGCCAGCGCCACCGTGCGGGCTCAGGCCGAGACGCTGATCAACATCGCGACCCTCGATCACCAGCGCGCCAGCCTGCTCATCGAGCACTCCGAAGACCTGCTCAGCGAAGGGCTGGCGCTGTTCACCATCATGGCCGGACGTCTCTACACCGTGTCGTTCCACCTCGAGGCGCTGGAGGAATCTGAGACTGCGGCCGCGGTCCTGCAGAGCTTGGACATGGACGGCCTCGACGCCACCCTCGATGATCTCCGTAGCTTCGCCGAGGAGTTCCGGCGGCAGCATCGGCTCGAACTCGCGTTGCCGCTCAAGGGGGTCCAAACGGTGGGCCGCATCGAAAAGCTCTTCGACTGCACCCGCCTCCACGGTCTGCTCGACCCGGCCCTGCTGCGCCGGGCGCGGCATCTACTGGACGACTTCATGTGCGCGGTGCGCGGCATCGAACCGCCGAGCGCCCGGCAGCCGGAAGCAGTGCCCCCCATCCTGGCTGATCTGGCGCAGAGCTTCGCGCGCCAGTCAGCGTCCGCCAACGCCTTGTGGGAGGCCAGCAGCGACGAGCAGGCGTTCCGCCAGGCCCTGACCCAACGCCTCGCCGCGGCAGCCGCGGGGGTCTGCCTGCCGATCGACCTCGCCGTGGAGCCGACCTTCCCGCTGATGGCACTGGACCGCCAGCGTTTCGCGGACACGCTGCACGCCATCCTCTGCGAGTTCATCGGCGCTGGCGCCGACAGCGTGCGGATCACGGGCCAGGCCACGGCAGGCGGTGGCCGCCTCGAACTGCGTCCCGTACCCGACCGCCTGTGCCCCTGTTTCACCCCCCGAAAGAGGCGCTTTCTCGACCGCGGCATGCGGCTTGCCGGCGGCACTCTGACCGACGCCTCAACCGGCGTCTCGACCCTCCTCGCGCTCCACCTGACCACCGTGCCGTAGCCCAGTTAGCCTGCCCCCGTCCTAGAGAGACGCCTGGCCCCAGGCGCGGCGGTGTGAGCCCACCGCATCTCCACCGGCTCTGGAGCGCCCGGGGCCCCCGGGCACTGGCCGCGAGCCGCGGCCGGTCCATTCCCCTGGAGAGACGCCTGGCCTCAGGCGCGGCG
>CAILKC010000704.1 GCA_903834675.1 uncultured Victivallales bacterium
AGTATTCAGCCCCAAAGTGGGCGTTTCATACCAGCCCAGGGCAACGCCCTGGGTACCCATCCACAGCGCGGTACGAGCCCTGAAGGGGCGTTCCATACGACCTCGGTGCAAACGTAGGACAGATGGCTCGCTCCTACAGGGCTCAATCCCATAACTTTCCTATTCCCAGGGCGTTGCCCTGGGCTGGTATCGCAGCGCGCCTTCAGCGCTCCAGACGGACTCCTTTATTGCACAGGTCGCGAAGCACAGCGGACACACGAAGGCGGGTACCATGCAAGAGGTCGTACGAATCCCTGCGCTCTTATCTTCGCCAGGTGCAGGTCGCGCCGGGCGCGGGGCAGTCCGCCGGGCCGTCGGGGTCTTCCTTATGGGTACACTCATGGCAACGGCGCTGGAGCTCCAGGTCAGCCCCGACGGCGACGACGCCAATCCCGGCACCGCGGAGAGGCCCTTGCGGACGCTGGCTGGCGCCCGCGACGCCGTACGTCGGCTCAACCGCGACCTGCAGGGCGACCTCGTCGTGCTTCTGCATGCAGGCGACTACCCGCTCACCTCGCCGGTGGTGTTTGAGCCGCAGGACTCGGGGAGCAACGGCTACCGGGTGGTCTACCGCGCCGCCGCTGGCGTGGGCAGCGCCCGTATCCTGGGCCTGCGCCGCCTCCGGGGCTGGACTCGGGGTGACGACGGCATCTGGGAACTCGACCTCGGCGCGCCCGCCGAGTTCCACACTCTCTACGAAGATGGCCGCCGCGCTCGCAAGGCCCGACACCCCAACTATGTACACCACCCAGAGCAACCCACGGCGGCGGCGCCGTACCTCACCTCCGAGGACGGTTCGCCCCTGGGCCAGAACGGCACCGATAGCCGCAGTTGGATCACCTTGCGGCCTGGCGACCTCGACCTGCCCCCTCTGAGCCTCAGCCAGATGAAGATCACCCTCTTCCCCTGGGGCAAGTGCGACTGGCAGCGCTGGACCTGCCCGGTCACCGAGATGGACCCGCTCGGACGCAGGATCACCTTCGATAACCTGGGCGACGCGACCCAGATCCTGGGCCAGGCGCGTTACTACCTCGAGGATCATCCCGTCTTCCTGGACGCCCCGGGCGAGTTCTATCTTGACCAGACCCGCGGCCGGCTCCGTTACCTGCCCATGGCCGACGGTGACCCGAACGAGCTGGACGTCAGCATGCCGGTGGTCCACGACCTGATCCGGCTTCAGGGAACCGGGCTTGAGGACCCGGTGCATCACCTCGCCTTCGAGGGCCTCACCTTCGAAGGAACCGACGGACTGGCGCCCGTGCTACACTGGTGGACCCGGGCCTGGGGACGCACCGACCACGGGCTGATCCGACTGTCGGCCAGCCACCACATCGAGGTGCGTAACTGCCATCTGAAGAACTCCGGGCGCCACGGCATCCTCATGGTGGGCGAAAACCTGTATAACACCGTGTCGGGGTGCTGGATCGAGCAACTGGGCGTCAACGGCGTCACGCTCTGCACCTGGCCCGGACGCCCCAAGGAAGCGGCCCGCAACCCGCGCCTCGAGCACAACATCCTGACCAACAACCGCATCCACGACGTCGGCCAACTGTCCCTCTACGCCGCCTGCATCGAACTGCTCAGCGGCAGCCACAACGAGATCAGCAACTCGGAGTTCTGTAACTCGCCGCGCTATGCCATCACCCTGCGCGGCAATACCACCGGCGACACCAAGGGCGAGAACCTGCAAACCAAGGCCAACCTCGAACCCGCCACGGGCAACGTCTTCCGCCATCTGCGGATTCACGACTGCGGCCAAGACAGCGGCGACATGGGCGCGCTGCACGCCTGTATGGTCAATCTTCCAGGCGGTACCGCCATCAACACCTACGAACAGATCACGATTGAAAACACCCGCGCGGTCGAGGGCATGCGCGACATCGTGCCCGACGGCATCTTCCTGGATTGGCCCAACCAGACCATGCAGCAAGTCTTCAAGAACGTTCACATTGTGGACTCACAGGGGCAGTCGTTGCGCACCAACGGCCCCGGTAACGCGGTCTCGGCAAAGGCTGATAACGTGAGTTGGAAGAAGGGGTTTGATCCGAGCCGGATGCAGTACGAGCAGATCGGCGTACAGGCGGATTTCCCCACCGAGTTTGGGGGCCAGGGAGAATCCTATCGGGCGCCAGGCGTCCCGACCGACCTGCGCGGGCAGGCCGCTGGCTCCTCGACCGTGGCCCTCACCTGGGTCGCACCGCCGGACGCCGATTCGCGCCGACGCCTCGTCTACCACATCCGGCGCGATGGGCGCCTCGTGGGCAACACCACCGAGACCCACTTTCTGGACCGGGGGCTGGTGGAGTCCAGCCGCTACCTCTACCGCCTCGAGGCAGGCAAGGGTCCGGTCGGTCCGCGCGGCGCCTCCAGCGCCGAAATCGCCGTCACCACACTGCCGGACACGACCCCGCCGACCGTCGTCTCGGCCCGTCTTGGCAACTCCCTGAAACTCGTGGCCGTGCGCTTCTCCAAGCCCGTCGCCAAG
>CAILKC010000705.1 GCA_903834675.1 uncultured Victivallales bacterium
CACGGGCTACGACCATCTGCTTGCCTACCGGGCCAACGCCCAGACGGACCTGCAGTTCGGCTTTCTGCCACTCTACTGCAGTCGGGCGGTTGCCGAACATGCCATGTTGCTGTGGATGGCGTTGCTGCGGCGTCTGCCGCGGCAACTGCGCCAGTTCGGCAGTTTCCAGCGCGATGGCCTCACCGGCTCGGAGTGTCGCGGGCGCACCCTGGTGGTGGTGGGGGTGGGCAACATCGGACATGAGCTTGTGGATATCGGCCGCGGCCTGGGTATGCGTGTCCTCGGAATTGACCCCGTGCGCCGCTGGGACGACGTCACCTACGCCTCCTACGAAGAGGCCGCCCCGCTGGCCGAGGTGCTGGTGGCCGCCATGAACCTGACCCCCTCGAGCCGCGGCTTCTTCGATCGACCGCGCCTGGCGCAGCTCCAGACGGGAGCGCTGTTCGTGAACATTGCTCGCGGCGAACTGGCCGACGCGGCAGCCTTGCTGGAGGGACTCCAGGACGGACGCCTGGCAGGGGTGGGACTGGACGTCTATGATCAGGAGCCTGAGGTCGCCGTCGCTCTGCGCGCGGGGTGCGGGCAGACGTCTGCCGCCGTCGCGGCGGTGCTGAAGCTGGCCCAGCGTGACGATGTCGTCTGCACGCCGCACAATGCCTTCAACACCCACGAGAGTGTCGAGCGCAAGTCGGCGCAGGCGGTCGAGCAACTGGAACACCTGCGCCGTACGGGGCGCTTCCTCTGGCCGGTGCCCTGAGCCGTGGCCGCGCCGGTTGGCTACCGGGTCAGTGAGAAGGGATCAGATCTTTCAGCCGGGCCTGCTTGAAGCGCAACTCCGACCAGGAGTCGATCCCGACCTCAAACACGGCCAGCGTCCCGGTGCCGAGCCGGTCGACCTCCGGGCGCTTCGTCAGCAGGTTGCAGAACTCTTCCATCCCCGGATTGTGTCCCACCACCAGGACGACGCCCGTCTCTCCGCCGCGGTCTTGGATAGCCTCAAGCATATCCTCTGGAGCCCCGGGCTCGTAGAACTCGCCCAACAACACCGGTTCCACCGCTGCCACGGCCAGGCTGTAGGCGCGGGCGGTGTCAGCGGCCCGCACGGCATCCGAGCTGAGCACCGTCCCGGGTATGAGCCCGCGGTCGGCGAGCTGCCGGGCGAGATCGGCAATCTGCCCCCGGGCGCCAGGGAAAAGGGGCCGATCATGGTCGTCAACATCCGCCGGATGCGGCGATTTCGCATGCCGGAGAACCAGCAGTGTCTTCATAGGGCTCGCACTCCTCGGGCAGGCGCTGATGGACTCGCTATTGTTGCGCCGCCCTACCCGCTTTCGTAAAACCGACATGCCGCGCGCCCAGGACTGTTTCTTTTTTTGGGTGCTAGGCGCCTTGGATGGCCGCTGGCGGGGCCGGCCCGGTTCGGTGTACCGGCTTTCCAGCCACAGGCTGGGCCGCCCGCAGGGCGGAAGCCGGAATCCCCCCCTAAGACCGCCTGAAGGCGGGACACCGAACCGAACCGCAAGCGTGCCCGCTTTCGTAAAACCGACATGCCGCGCGCCAGCACAGTATTGCGGCCGGGGGCGGCAGGTGGTAACTTAGTCGTGTTGCCGGGCAGGTGGTAGTGGTCCGCAATGTGAGAGACCAG
>CAILKC010000706.1 GCA_903834675.1 uncultured Victivallales bacterium
CCCAGCACGGCGATCACGGCACCGGTGTGCGGGTCGGTCAGGGGAATGAGCGCCGAGATCCATCTGCCCCAGCGGTCTGCGTAGGGGCCGTCCGTGGTCGGTATAGCGTCGTCAAAGAGGCGGTGAAACGCCGCGGGGGCTTCACCGTAAACCTGTCCCGGCAGGGCGTGATCCTTGGAATTGCTCGGCTCGCTGTCGGCGTAGAAGAACACCGCGCCAGCCGTGGTACGGCCCATCAGGTAGATCCAGCGCCAGTCTGGGCTGGCGGCGCAGGCGGCCTGAATCTGCTCGGTCAGCCGCTGGTATTCGGGCTTGGTCAGGTCGCTGGCGTTACCGTCGAGGGTCTGGACCTGCGCCAGACTCAGCGCTTGTGCCACGCCCGCCGCCTGCCGTAAATGCTGCACCCGCAGGTCGCGGTCAGCATGCCTGACCAGCAACCAGGTCGTCAGGCCGCCTGCCACCAACAGTGCCATAACGGCGCCGGCAAACCACCCGTTCCCCGCGCTGCGCAAGTTCGTCACCCATTCATCTTGGTATTTCGCCGGGCCCACAGGCGATGGGGCAGACCCGGTAGCGTACCGCGTCGCCTAAGTATTGCCAACCCGATCGAGATAGCGGAATGAGACTTGTTGACGCGGTTCCCATTCCGATCCGGCCGGGACGCGCCGGACCGCCTGGAGGGCGGCCCTGCGTGGCCGCCGCGGCGCCGACGCAGCGGCGCCCTCCAACGCCCCTCGTCCGCCGCAGCGGACGAAGGGCGGAATGAGAAGCCCCTGGTGTCATAGGAGCTTGCTGCAAGTCTCATACAAGGGTTCAGCAGGATCCCCGGCTGGGGGCGCACATGACGCTGCCTCGCAGCGGTGTTATGTTGCCAGACGCCGCCTGACCACCGCACCCGCCACGCGGCGAGAGGTCCCGGCGCGACCTGCCTGGCAACGCAAGCTGATGATTGGCTGGAGGAGAGCCCGCATGAGTGCTATCGCCATACGAACCTTCCGCCCCGCGGATGCCGAGCAGGCCTCGGTGCTGATGGTGGCCGCGTTCCGTTCGTTCCTCAAGCGCAAGTTCCCCGCCTCTCTGACGAAGCACTTCGCCGCTGACAACCTGGCGAAGGGATCATTGCAGCGTAGCACCGAGGCTGAGACGATCGCCTTCGTGGCGGTCGACGGGGTCCGCGTCGTCGGCTTCATCAGGGTGACCGCCTCGTCCAGCGGGCTGGGGAGTCTGGACGTCGTCGGGGTCGACCCGGCGTACTTTGGCCAGCGGGTCGGGGACCCGCTGATGAAGCGCGCCGAGCGCTTCTGGCGGCGCTGGCGGCAGCGCAAGATTTCCACCTGCGTCTCCTCGCACAACCGCAAGGCCCTGCTGTACTACATCCGCAACGGCTTTGTGCCGGAGGGGTTCCGGCCGGATCACTTCATCGAGGGGGTCCACGAGATCCCGCTGGGCCGGTTTCTGTAGCCGGAGTGAACGGCCCTATCTGAGACCACCCCGAGCGCGGGCCCTCAGCAGAGCCCCAGCTGGCGCCGGACCTACCGGAAAGAGACTTCCGGGCGGCGGCGCGCTGCGTACGTGGTAGAGCCGCCGCGGCGGGTCAGCCGGTTTCGCGCCCCCCCTCTCGAGGCTGAAGGCTCGACGACGTACCCGTGCCGCGACGGGCCTGCGCCGTCGACGTCTCATAGCTGCCCAGCCGAGCCCGCCGCGCCCCTCCTTCCGCCGCGCCGTACCGAGGACTCATGCCGTTCTAACCTCTGGTAACCCGCCCCTAACCGAAGCCTAACAAACGGGGGGTAGCTTGTTTCCACGGTATGAGACCGCCACGAGGCCAGATCGGGCCGGAGCGGAAAGGAGGTGGACGCAGGCGCACGAGAAAGGGCAGGAAGAAGAAGCGGTGCCGACGCCGCGCCGACCCGCAAGCGCGGGCTGAGAATAGCGTGACAACCACAAGGAGTGACAGGTGAACAGAGTATGGCGAGGAATCGGCGCAGGGGCTACCCTTCTGGGAATGACCCTTGCCGCCCAGGAAACGGTCAGCAACGCCGAGTTGCTGAAGGTCATCACCGAGCAGAACAAGAAGATCGAAGCCCTGAACCAGCGGGTCCAGGAAATGGAGGGCAAGCAGGCGCCGGCGCCCGCCGACGCCAGTCAGCTCAAGAAGGGGCTGATGGAGACCAACGACGCCCTGGCCCAGACCAACAAGAAGATCGAAACGCTGGACCAGCGCCTCACCCTTGGCAAGGGCATCGATGGCCTGAAGCTGACCGGTGACCTGCGCGTACGTTACGAGCAGCGCAACCGTGATATGCAGGGCCGAGACGACTCAGCCAAGGGTGACGGGGATCGGTCACGGTTCCGTACCCGTCTGCGGGCGGGCGGCATCTGGACCAACAGCGTTGAGGACTGGGAAGTGGGCGCCGGCGTGGCCACCGGAGAGAAGAACGACGACCGCAGCACCAACGACAGCTGGGGCCATGACAGCTTCATCTTCGAGAAGGGCAACGTCTACCTCGACTACGCCTACGCCAAGCACACCTGGGTTGACCCGTTCAAGGCGGAGAGCCTCCCTGGGCCGCTCTCGCTGACCCTCGGGCAGCAGCGCAATCCGCTGGTGAGCACGACCATGAACTGGGATACCGACATCAACCCGACCGGCTTCACGGCGCAGTACGGTGACCCCAAGGGCAAGGAGTACAACGGCCCGTTCCTGACCCTGGGCGCCTACGTGCTGAGCAACCTGTCCACCGGCCAGACGATCGGTGGCGCCAACCAGGAGAAGATGACGGACAACGCCTGGCTGTACGCGGCGCAGGCGGGCTATGCCTACAAGAGCGAGCCGTTCGACGCCTTGGGCGCCATCGGCTACGAGCAGATCAGCAACACCTACCGCAACATCGCTTCGGCCGCCTGGGCCAACTCCAACTCCAACGACCCGAACAACCCCTGGGGCGGGATCGACACCGGGTACGAGTACCGTATCGTGGACGCCTACGGCGAGGTCAAGACGACCTTCGTCGGCATCGACGTTAAGCCCTACGCCCATGCCGCGATGAACTTCGGGGCCGATGGCGGCAAGACCCAGGGCAAGAATATCGTCAAAGGCGATGTGGATCCGAGCAACGAGAACCTGGCCTGGATGCTCGGGTTTGACCTCAAGCGCGGCAAGTGGTCGCTCGGCTACAGCTACGCCTATATCGAGGCGGACGCGGTGTTCGGGCCGGCACATGACAGTGACTTCGGCGAGACCGCGGGCCTGCAAGACACCGACCTCCAGGGCCACTTGGTGAAACTGGCTTACAGCCCCACCAAGAACGTCACGCTCGGCGCCTCCGTTTTCCTGCTGGAGCGGATCAAGGAAGTGTTGGCGTCCGACGCCAGCGCCAGCCGGATGTTCCAGCTTGACGCCGTGTACAAGTTCTAGTCATCGTCCGCCGGCGGCGGCGTTTCCTGGTGCGCCAGGCAACGCCGTTCGCGGCGGCGAAACCTCCGAAGCTATGGCTTACATAACCCAAGGAAAAGAGCAGAGCATGAGAGCATCCCTGAATCATCGCATCCGGCGGAGTCTGGCTGGCGCCGGCACCTTCCTGGCGCTCGGCACGGCCGGAACCGCCTCGGCGCAGACGCAAATCCAGGTGGACCCCAACCTGACGCCGTACGTCAAAGTCGAGGGCATTGCTGGTACCCTCAACAGCGTCGGCTCCGACACGCTCAATAACCTGATGACCTTCTGGGCCGAGGCCTTCCGCAAGGTCTACCCGAACGTCAACATCGGGATCGAAGGCAAGGGCTCCGGGACGGCCCCGACGGCCCTCATTGCTGGCACCGCCCAGCTTGGGCCCATGTCGCGGGCCATGAAGAAGACCGAGGTCACCGAATTCGAGGGCACCTATGGGTACAAACCGACCCAGATCTCGGTCTCCCTGGACTCGCTGGCCGTGTTCGTCAACAAGGATAACCCGTTGCCGTCGCTGAACCTGGCGCAGGTTGACGCGATCTTCTCCAAGACCAGCAAGCGCCGCCTGGCCTCGATCGCCACCTGGGGCGGCGTCGGCGTCACCGACGCGGAGTGGGCCAGCCGCCCGATCAGCCTCTACGGTCGTAACTCCGCCTCCGGCACCTACGGGTTCTTCAAGGAACAGGTGCTAAGCAAGGGCGATTACAAGGACACGGTCAAGGAGCAGCCGGGGTCCTCGTCGGTGGTCATGGGCATCACCGAAGACAAGAATGGCATCGGCTACTCGGGGATCGGCTACCGCACCTCCGGGATCAAGGCCCTGGCCATCATCGGCGACGACGGCGTCGCCTACGAACCGACCTACGAGAATGTAAAGTCCGCCAAGTACCCCATCTGGCGGTCGCTCTATGTGTATGCGGCGAAGAAGCCCGGCAAGCCGATGGACCCCCTCACCCGCGAGTTCTTCCGCTTCGTGCTCTCGAAGGAAGGCCAGGAAATCGTCATCAAGGACGGCTTCTACCCGCTCAGCGCGGAGCAGGCAGCCAAGCAGCTCCAACTCCTGGACTGAAGCATGAAGAGACTCTTGCAGAACCCCGCATCGGGCCCTGGAGCCCGCGGTGCCCAGCCCGTTGCGGGCGGGTTCGCGGTATCCCAGATACGGATGGAGCCCGCGAGGCCCAGCCCGTTGCGGGCGGGTTCGCGGTATCTCAGATACGGCGGAAACTCTGGCTACGCCCGAGCGGGCCGCCGGCTCCAGGCGAGATGCGGGTGAGCCGAGGGTTCTGCAAGAGCCTCATGACGTACAGACAGCCCTTGATCCCCTGAGACCCAACGCGTTCCATGGATAAACAGCACCTCAAGAGAATTCGGCGACAGGACCGTCTGGCACGGTGGCTGATCACCATCGGCGGCAGCAGCGTGATCGTCTGCGTGCTCACCATGCTGGTCCTGATTGCCGGGACCGCGCTGCCGCTGTTTCGGCCGGCGCGCCTCACCGTCGCCTCGACCTGTCCGCTGCCGACGGCGGCGGGGGACGCCATCCTGGCGATGGGGGTGGACGACTACCGGGAAACCGGCTTTGTTGTGAACGAGCGTGGCGTCTTCAGCTTCCTCGACCTCCGTACCGGCCAAGGGCTCGACGAACTCCGCGTCGGGCCGCCGCAGTCCAGCGCGCGGCGGGTCCTGGCGGCGCGGCACGATGGCGAGCTACGCTTCGCCCTGCTCTGGGACGACGGCAGCACGACGCTGGCCCAGGTCAGCTTCCGCAGCGATTTCTCCGGCCCGGAGCGCCGGATCACGCATCAGCTCACCCAACTCGCCGCCTTCCCGCCGTTGCCTGGCGAGTCGGCGCCGTTGGCCGCGGCGCTGCGGGCCACGGATGACGAGCTGACCGCGGTAACACTGCAAGATCGCCGTCGCCTCGTCGTCCGCCGCCAGGCGGTGAGCGCCGACGACGGCCCCGCGGCCGCCCCGCAGCTCATGACGATTTCCGCGATCCCGGAGGACCTTGCCGTCTTCACCCTGGACCGCGAGGGCAAGTCCCTCTACGCCGGCACCGATCAGGGCACGCTGCTGCACTGGGACCTCAGCGGCGACGCCCCTCGCGAGGTGGAGCGTCGGCGCGCCTTTGCCGATCATCGGGCCGTAAGCGCGCTGGGGCTGGTGTTCGGCGACGTGTCCCTGGCCGTCGGCGACGCGCGGGGCGGGGTCACCACCTGGTCGCCGGTGGCCCTCTACGGCGCCGGCAGCGAGCGCCAGCTCGCGCCAATGCGCAACTTGTCGACGCAGGCCGGCGCGGTGGCCGGCTTCCTCTTCACCCTGCATGACAAGAGCGTCATCAGCCTCGGGACCGATGGGACCGTGCAACTCGATCACATGACCAGCAACCGGCACCTGCTCACCCTGCGTCCGCCCGTAGCCCTGCGGCAGGTACAGCTTTCGCTGCAAGGCGACACGCTGATCGGTCTCGATGCCCAGCGGCAGCTCCGCGTCTGGAAACTGCGCAATCCGCACCCCGACGTGAGCTGGCGGATGCTCTTCGGCAAGGTCTGGTACGAGAACTACGATGAGCCTGCCTTCGTCTGGCAGTCCTCGTCGGCGAACGACGACTCGGAGGCCAAGTTCAGCTTCATTCCACTGGTTTTTGGCAGCCTCAAGGGGACGTTCTACGCCCTGCTCTTCGCGGTGCCGGTGGCGCTGCTTGGCGCTCTCTATACCAGCCAGTTCACCAGCTTCGAGACGCGAAGCATCATCAAGCCGGCCGTCGAAGTTATGGCGGCCATCCCCTCGGTGGTCATCGGTTTCCTGGCCGCGCTCTGGTTGGCGCCGCGGATTGAGCGCGCCATCGTGGCGGTTTTCCTTTATGCCCTGGCGCTGCCGCTCAGCCTGGTCCTCTTCCTCGCGGTCTGGAACCGGCTGCGGGGCCTGCGCCTGGCCAAGCGGGTCGAACGCGGCTACGAGTTCCTGGTGGCGGTGCCGATCCTGCTGCTAGCGGCTCTGCTGGCCACGGCCGCGGCGCCGGGGGTGGAGCGGGCGCTCTTCCAGGGTGACTTCAAGCTCTGGCTTTTCCAGGAGGCCGGCACGCGCTTCGATCCGCGCAACAGCATCGTCATCGCCTTCGCCCTCGGGTTCGCGGTCATCCCGATCATCTTCACGATCGCGGAGGACGCGCTGGCGAACGTGCCCAAGAGCCTGAAGGCCGCCTCGCTGGCGCTGGGGGCGAGCCGCTGGCAGACGGCCTGGCGGGTGGTGTTGCCCTCGGCCAGTCCCGGGGTCTTTGCCGGCATCATCATCGGCTTCGGCCGCGCCGTGGGCGAGACCATGATCGTGCTGATGGCCACGGGCAACACCCCGATCCTGGACGTGGGGCTGTTCAGCGGCATGCGCACGCTCTCGGCCAACATCGCCGTCGAGATTCCCGAGGCCCCCGCCGGCGGCACGCTGTTCCGCGTGCTCTTCCTTTCGGCGGTGCTGCTATTCCTTCTCACCTCGGTGCTGAACACGGCTGCCGAACTCATCCGTCACCGGCTGCGCAAGCGTTACGGGTACTGATCATGCAGATTGGCAAGAAGCAACGCGAAAAGGGAGCCATCTGGGTCTGGCTGAGCAGCCTCTGCTTGGCCGCCATCCTGACCACCGTGGCCATCATGCTGCTGGTCGTGCTGCGCAATGGCCTGGGCGTCTTCTGGCCCAGCCGACTGGCGCTGTTGACCCTGGCCGACGGAACCCGCGCCCTGGGCGAGGTCACCCAGTGGCAGGCCAGCGCCGACGCCAGCGGCCGACGCGTGCAACTCAAGATCGGCAACCGCGATCTCTATGGCCTGGACTTTCGCTGGTTCGACGAGGCCGCTATCCGCCAGTTTACCTACCCGGCCGACGCAGTGTGCCTGGAGCGACGCGAGCACGGCAACTTCTACGGTTTCCTCAAGGGTACGATCCAGACGCCCACCGCGACCTTCGTGGACGTGGGGGGACGGGAGAAGGCCATCGCCCTCAGCGACGTGGTGCGGTTCCGTCGGCCCAACGCCATGTCCCTGCCCGCCAAGCTGGCGTTCTGCGGGGGCAGGCTCTGGGAACTGCTCACCGGCGAACCGCGCGAGGCCAACACCGAGGGCGGCCTCTTTCCGGCCATAGTCGGCACGGTCATGATGGTGTTCCTCATGAGCATCTTCTCGTTCCCGCTGGGGGTGATCACGGCCATCTACCTGCGCGAGTACGCGAAAGACGGGCTGGTGGTGCGGCTGGTCCGCATCGCGGTGAGCAACCTGGCCGGCATCCCCTCGATCGTCTACGGCATCTTCGGACTGGGGTTCTTCGTCTATGGCGTGGGCGGCGCCCTCGACCGGCTGTTCTTCTCCGCCCGCCTGCCGACGCCGACCTTCGGCACCGGCGGCATCCTCTGGGCCAGCCTCACCCTGGCCCTGCTGACCGTGCCCGTAGTCATCGTCGCCACGGAGGAGGCCTTCGCCGCCATCCCCAACGGCGTCCGCGAGGGCTCGCTGGCCCTGGGCGCCACCCAGTTGCAGACCCTACTCCGCGTCCTCCTGCCCATGGCCTCACCGGGCATCCTGACCGGCTTCATCCTCGCCATGGCCCGCGCGGCTGGCGAAGTCGCGCCACTGATGATTACCGGGGTCGTGAAGCTGGCCCCGTCGCTGCCCGTCGACGGCAGTTTCCCCTACGTGCATCTGAACCGTAAGTTTATGCATCTGGGCTTCCACATCTACGACGTCGGTTTCCAGTCGCCGAATGTCGAAGCCGCCAAGCCGATGGTGTTTGTGACGACCATGCTGCTGGTGCTGATCGTGCTGTTGTTGAGCAGCGCGGCCATCGTCCTGCGGAACCAGATGAAGAAGCGCTACACGATCACGTCATTCTAAGAGGACGCGCAGCGGACGAGGCCGCCCCACGCTATGTCACCCGAAGCAACCTTGATCTGTCAGCATGCCAACCCGGTGGTGCAAGCCACGAACCTGCGCCTCTTCTATGGCAAGTCCGAGGCGCTGCATGGCATCACCATGGACTTCCCCCGCCAACAGGTCGTGGCCCTCATCGGTCCCTCCGGCTGCGGCAAGTCGACCCTGCTGCGCTGCCTGAACCGTATGAATGACCTGATCGACGGGGTGCGTATCGAGGGCAGTCTCCGCCTCGACGGCGAAGAGATCAACCAGCCGAGCGTCGACGTTATCGAACTGCGGCGCCGGGTCGGCATGGTGTTCCAGAAGTCGAATCCGTTCCCCAAGTCTATCTTCGAGAACGTGGTCTACGGCCTGCGCATCGCCGGGATCAAGGAGCGTCAGGTTCTGGAAGAGACGGCCGAGAAGAGCCTGGCCAGCGCCGCCTTGTGGGGCGAGGTGAAGGACCGCCTGCACGAATCCGCCCTCAGCCTCTCCGGCGGCCAGATGCAGAGGCTCTGTATCGCCCGGGCCATCGCGGTCAACCCGGAAATCATCCTCATGGACGAGCCCTGCTCCGCCCTCGACCCGCGCTCGACCGCCAAGATCGAAGAGCTCATCGTCGAGTTGCGCCGGGAGTTCACGATCATCATTGTAACCCACAACATGCAGCAGGCGGGGCGCGTCTCCGACCACACCGCGTTTCTCTTCGAGGGCAATCTGGTCGAGTACGGCCCCACCGAACGCTTGTTCACCAAACCCCTGTCGCGGCAGACCGAAGACTACATCTCGGGCCGCTTCGGTTGATCCGAGTGAGCGCCGCGGCAGCAAAGGAACCACGCTGGCATGCCCAACATCCTGCAAAACGAGATTGCCAAGCTCGAGAAACGCCTGCTCAGCCTCGGCGGTTGCGCCGAAGAGAGCATCCACCGGGCCGTACGAGCCGTGGTCGAGCGCGATCGACACCTCGCCCAGCAGGTCGTCGAGGCCGACACGGAGATCGACAACCTCGAAGTCGACCTCGAAGAGGAAGGACTCAAAGTCCTGGCCCTGCACCGTCCCGTCGCCGGCGACCTGCGCTTCATCGTGGCGGTTCTGAAGATCAACAACGACCTGGAGCGTGTCGGCGACCTGGCCACCAGCATCGCCCGCCAGGCGCTGATCGTGACCGACCGGCCGGTGCTGGCGGCGCCGTTCGACGTGCCGACGATGGCGCAGAAGGCGGTCGCCATGCTCCGCCGCTCGCTGGACGCCCTGGTCCAGGCCGACGTCGGCCTGGCGCGACAGATCCGCGGCGCCGACAAAGAGGTCGATGCCGCGCACCAGGCAAATACCGCGGCAATCGAGGCCTCCATCGCCAGAAACACGGGCGGCACGACCGGTTGCCTGGCCTACCTGGCCGTATCGCGCAGCCTGGAACGCGTCGCCGACCACGCCAAAAATATCGCCGACGACGTCATCTACCTGCTCGAAGGGGACATCGTCCGGCACCGCGGCACGCCGCGCCCGAACCCGCTCGGCAGCGGAGAGGGAACTCGATGAGTAGAGAACACATCCTGGTGGTGGATGACGAGAAAGACATTCTCGAACTGGTGACCTATAACCTCACCAAGAGCGGTTACCGCGTCACCGCCGTCATGACCGGCGAGGAAGCCCTGGTGAAGGTCCGCGCCGAAGCGCCCGACCTGATCGTGCTCGACCTCATGCTGCCCGGGCTCGACGGCCTGGACATCTGCCGCATCCTCACCAGCGACCCGCGCACCGCCTCGATCCCGATCCTGATGCTGACGGCGCGCGGCGAGGACGCTGACGTCGTGACCGGCCTCGAACTCGGGGCCCAGGACTACGTCACCAAACCCTTCAGCCCACGCGTCCTCGAGGCCCGCGTCCGCACCTTGTTGCGCCGCGGCGCCCAGGCGGAGACTGAAGATGAGGGCGCCGTACTCGACTGCCACGGCCTGAGCCTCGATCCCGGCCGCCGAGAAGTCCGCGTCGGCCAGCGCCGCCTTGACCTGACCTACCTCGAATTCGCCCTGCTGCACCTGCTGGCGAAACGCCCCGGTTGGGTGTTCTCGCGCCAGCAGATCATCGATGCCGTGCGCGGCGGCGGCTATCCAGTCACCGAGCGCTCCGTCGACGTGCAAATCGTCGGTCTGCGGCGCAAACTCGACACCATGGGCGAGTACATCGAGACCGTCCGGGGTGTCGGCTACCGTTTTAAGGAGTGACCTATGCGCCGCAAGAAGCGCATCTTCTGGCAGCTGCTGCCTTGGTATCTGGGCGTTGTGATCCTGGCCGTGGTCGCTGCCTCCTGGCATGCCAACGCCATCGTCCACGAGGTCTACCGCCGCGAGAGCACGACCGCGCTGGCCGACCTGGCTCGCCTGGTCGAGCATGGCCTCAATGGCCTCTCTCTGGAGGATGAAAAGGCGGTCGATGCGCTCTGTAAGCACATGGGCGAGATGGGCAACGCGCGCTTCACCGTGGTGCTGCTCTCGGGACGGGTGATCGGCGACAGCGCCGAGGACCCGGCCGTCATGGACAACCATGCCGACCGGCCGGAACTCCGCAGCGCGTTCCGGGGCGCGGTTGGCGCCAATACCCGGTACAGTCACACCGTGCAGGCAGAAATGGCCTACGTGGCCTTGCCCCTGCGTGCCAACGACCGCCTCATCGGGGCAGTCCGTGCCGCCCGGCCGCTCCGGCAGTTGCAGGCCTCTCTCGCCTCGGCCCAGCGCCGGATTGCCGTCACCGGCGGCGGCATCGCCCTCCTTGCCGCCGGCTGCAGCCTGATCGTGGCCCGGCGCCTCTCCCGCCCCATCGAGAAACTGCGGCAAGGCGCGGAACGCTTTGCCGCCGGGGAGCTCGACCTCCGGCTCCGCGAACCGGACTCCGTAGAACTCGGCGAGCTGGCGCAAACCCTGAACCTGATGGCGGATCAATTGGCGACCCGAATCGAGGCCGTCACCCGCCAGCGCAATGAACTCGATGCCGTCCTCAAGAGCATGGCCGAAGGCGTCCTGGCGGTCGACCGCGAAGGACGCTTGATCACCGCCAACCGCGTCGCCGTGGCCCTGCTGGAACTCCCGGTCGCGAACCTGCAAGGCCGCCCACTGGCGGTCCTGGTGCGCAATCCAGCGCTGCAGGAACTGGTGGCCGCCGCGTTGCAGCAAGAGCAGCCCGTCGAAGGCGAGATCGTGCTGCACGGCCAGGACGGGGACCGTTGCCTCCAGGTGCATGGCGCCGCCCTCAGCAATGGCCGTACCCCCGGAACCGGCGCCGTCCTCGTGCTCAATGACGTCACCCGCCTGCGCCGTCTCGAACAGGTCCGCCGCGACTTCGTCGCCAATGTCTCCCACGAACTGCGGACCCCGATCACCTCACTCAAAGGCTTCGTCGAGACCCTCCTCGACGGCGCCATGCGCGAACCGGAAAACGCGGAACGCTTCCTGCGCATCATCCTCCGGCAGGCTGACCGTCTCAATGCGATCATCTCGGACCTGCTGCTCCTGGCCCAGATGGAACAGGCGGAAAAGGAGAAGGGCGAAGCTCGAGCGCAGACCAAAGCCGCGCGGCTGGCGGAGGTACTCCAGGCCGCCGCGCGCGCCTGCCAGCCCAAGGCCGAACGACAGGCGATCCCGGTCCGTATCACCTGCCCGGAGGCGCTCAAGGTCAGCGCCGACGCGCGCCTGCTCGAGCAGGCCGTGCTCAACCTGCTCGACAACGCCATCAACTACAGCGACCCCGGCCAGCCCGTTGAGATCGTCGGCCGGGAGCACGAGGGCGAGGTGCTGATCGAGGTCCGCGACCAGGGCTGCGGCATCGCGGTCCACCACCAGACGCGCATCTTCGAGCGCTTCTACCGGGTGGACAAAGCGCGCAGCCGTGACGCCGGTGGCACCGGCCTCGGCCTGGCTATCGTCAAGCATATCATGCAGGTGCATGGCGGTTCAGTCACGGTCGCCAGCGAAGTGGGTAAAGGCTCGGTCTTCACCCTCCACCTGCCCCTGCCCAAGCCGCAGAACGCTCGTACCGACTGACCAGCTCATTCGTCACCCTGGCGCCGCGTGCCGGCAAGTGCGGCAGACCGTCCTCATCTACCGCAAAACCCGGATGCAGGACCTGATCGCCACCACGCACCTCACGCTCAAGCGCGTGCGTAAGGACGGCCTTAAGCGTCGTGCGGCGGCGTAGAGCCACAGCTTTCGCCTGGCGGAGGAGGGCGTCCGGAAGTTCAATCGTCGTCTTCATATGGGTTACCGTATGGTTCTACGGCTGGATAGCAAGCGAAGCCGTCCCACCGTCAGGGCCGTTCATGAAAGAGCCCCCCGCTAGGCCTGGCAGGCGCCCGCCATGACCCCGCTTGCCTCCCTGGAGCCCGCGCTGCCAGCGCCCGTCCCGGGCGGGTTCGCGGTATCCGCCGTGGCCATGGAGCCCGCGATGCCAGCGCCCGTCCCGGGCGGGTTCGCGGTATCCCGCCGTGGCCATGGAGCCCGCGATGCCAGCGCCCGTCTCGGGCGGGTTCGCGGTATCCCGCCGTGGCCCTGGAGCCCGCGATGCCAGCGCCCGTCCCGGGCGGGTTCGCGGTATCCCGCCGTGGCCCTGGAGCCCGCGATGCCAGCGCCCGTCCCGGGCGGGTTCGCGGTATCCGCCGTCTGCAAGACCCTCAGAGACGGCGGAAGCCCCGGCAGGGCCGGTGCGGACCGCCGGCTCCACTCGCCCAAGAAGCGTCAGAGCGGCAGGCCGACACGTCTCCCGGCGCTGGCCCGCCAGCCTCCACGGCCCCGAACCCGCTGGGTCAGGGCCGGAGGTCCGCCCCGGCCGGCGCGGCCGGCGGCGATATGGCGGGCGTCACGGCTCCGCCGGGACTGGCCGCCATGTCTGCCGCTGCCGGCACACTTCGGGGAGTCCGAGGGGCCGCAGTCCCTCGGCCGCCGGAGGCGTTCTCATCTGCCTTCCCCTCGCCGCTGGCGGTGCCCCTCGGAGCGGGTATGTTCACGGGGAGTCGTCTGGGCAAGAGCGAATGGGACCCCATGGCACGCTACGAGCATCTGAGTCGCGAGGAGATGATCCGGCTGCTGGAGGCGCGCGACCGGCGCGATGCTACGCGCTTCGGCCTGGTCTGGGAGGCCAACGAGGTCGAGCGCGAGCGGGCGCTGAACCGCGACTTCGTGGCGCTGGACCTGCAGCCGGAGCTCTGCGTCGGGCCAGGACCATGGGAGAACCTGATCATCGAGGGCGACAACTTCGACGCCCTCCGCGCCCTGCGCCTGGCCTACGCCGGCCGGGTCCAGTGCATCTACATCGATCCGCCCTACAACACCGGCAACCGCGACTTCGTCTACAACGACCGCTTCGTGGACCGCGAGGACCTCTGGCG
>CAILKC010000707.1 GCA_903834675.1 uncultured Victivallales bacterium
CCAGATCGTGCAGGAAGACCACACACAAACGCAGGCCCGCGCTTGAGGACAGGCTCGCAGAGGCCCTCGCCAAGCCCAGCACCTACGCTGGACCCGCCGACACGGAGACCTTAGGTTGATGGCTATGCGCCGCCCTGGAGCCCGCGATGCCAAGCCCGTTCCGGGCAGGTTCGCGGTATCCGCTTGCCGCCCTGGAGCCCGCGATGCCAAGCCCGTTCCGGGCAGGTTCGCGGTATCCCCACTGGCGGCGGCGATTTCTACACCGCTTCTCGGCGGCTCTGGATCCCCGCCGACAAGGGCCCTTCCTCACTGGTTCCAGTAGCCAAAGGTACTCCAGGGCGCGTGGCAACTATAGGCAACGCTGTTTGCCGCCGGCCAGGATCCGCCGGTGTTGACGATGATGTTGCCCCACTCAAACCGGGACCACTGCGCGTGCCCGTCGGCGAAGAGAATATTACCGCCGTCGTTGTGATCCGAGCGCATGGCGTAGTACTGGCCGCTGAGGATGTACATATTCCCACCCCCGCCGCCCTTCTCCGAGATCATCAGGCAATCGCTGGGACGCTTGATCGTCGCCTGCTGGCGCGGGACATTGAACATCGTCCCGGCAACCGTGCTAGCCGGCGCCACGTCCCCGACCGGCATCCCGTAGGCAGACCCGTAGCAACTGTAGGTGCTGCTGGGGCAACGGTACGTCGCCACGTTGTTCACGCCGCTGTAGATGGCGACGGGCCAGGACGGATAGGCCTTGGAAGTACCGGGGTCGTACATGAAGGTGGGCTCCGCAGGAATCGGTATAGTGGGCCCTCCGTAAAGATACCCAGCGCTCGCCATGTCCTGGCCAGGCAACCACTCACCGTTGTTGTCGGCGTACAAGATGCACGCCAGGCCAAGCTGCTTGAGATTGTTGGTGCAGGAAATGGTCCGCGCCTTTTCGCGCGCCTTGGCCAGGGCCGGCAATAACATCGCCGCCAGAATGGCGATGATCGCAATCACCACCAGCAACTCGATCAGGGTGAAGGGGTTCTGTGTTTTCCGTGTGCATCGTCTCATCAGGCGGTTCTCCGGGGTTTACCAGGCGGCAGCCAAACGATACGCGACCCGCAGCCAGTTATTGTATTAAGGATACACTCATCCCGCCGACATCGCTACACCCTAAAGTTTCTATATTGCTCTCACGCTGCAAGAAAATGCGCCATTCGCCCTTTGAGGCGCCCGACCCGCCCTGGCGGTCAGGTCGGGCGCAGGTCAGCTCCGTAGGGGTTTCGGTTTCGATCGTCTCCGCGTCCGGCGAGCAGAACGGGTCACGTGACTCTTGAGGGAGACTTCCGGCGGGACTGGTCGCGGATGCCAGACGCCGCTGAGCGCTGAAAGCGCGGCCATTCCTCAGCCCAGGGCAGCGCCCTGGGAATGGAATCCCAAACGAGATTGAGCCCTGCCGGGGCGGCATACCGACAGTCCAGGGGCACCGCGCGGCCAGCTATGGCGCCCCTTTGGGGCTGAGAATC
>CAILKC010000708.1 GCA_903834675.1 uncultured Victivallales bacterium
GACGTGGCTCCCGCTATCGCGACCCTTCAGGCCGCACCAACCCTACCCCATCATACCCAGGCCGCTGGCCTGGGCTGAGGGATGCCGGCCCTTTGGGCCTCGGAACCAACGGCGCAATAGCCCCCGTGATGTCGCCGCCGCCGCGGCGCCCGCCAACGCCCCTCGTCCGCCGCGGCGGATCAGGCCAGCCTCAGGCCTGGTACTCGGTGCGGGCGATCACGCTGTTCTGCAAGGCTGGGCTGAGGCGCGTGAAGTACTCGCTGTAGCCGCCGATGCGGACCAGCAGATCGCGATGCTGCTCGGGCGTCGCCTGCGCCGCCAGCATGTCGGCGCGGCTGATCACCGAGAGCTGAATCTGCATGCCGCCGCGGCCAAAGAAGGCGCGGATGAGTGCCCCCACCGCCCGCCGCCCGTCGGCGCGCTGCAGGGTCTCTTTCTGAAAGCGCAGGTTCAGCACCGGGGTGCCTGCGGCGAGGTGCATGGGGAGGGCTGACACCGAGTTCAACAGAGCGGTTGGCCCGTGCGTATCGCGCCCGGCCACCGCGCCTACCGAGTCATTGAGCGGGGTGCCAGCCCGCCGCCCATCCGGCGTCGCCCCGACCGCCTCGCCCGCCTGGGCATAGGTGGCGAAGACGATGCACGAGGGCAGGAAGCGCCCGCCCCGCACGGTGCGGTGCCCCAGCAGTTCCCGGCAGGCGAAGTCCATGATGGCCGCGCCAACACGGTCCACGGACGGATCGTCGTTGCCGAACTTGGGCGCAGCCTGCAGCGGCCCGAGTACCTGTTCATAGCCGGCGAAGTCCGCCTTGAGCGCTGGGAGCAGCGCCTCCTTGGCGACCTCGCCGCGCTCGAAGACGCAGTGTTTGACCGCGGCCACCCCATCGATCAGGTTGGCGATGCCTTGGTAGGTCACCACCGACCAGTTGTAACGCGCCCCACCGGCTTCGAAAGAACGGTGGTTCCGCACGCAGTCGCGGGTGAAAAAGGTGCGGTAGAGCTTGGGGTCACCCTCCCTGAAACGCCGTTGCAGCGCCGTATTGGCGGAGTTCGCAAAGCGGGTGGTCTGGTCCCGTATCTGCGCCTTAACCGCCTCCATGAACGCCTTGAAGTCGCCGAGGTCTTCAAAGCGTCCCGTTGCCGGTCCCGCCTGGTTGCCGGTGTTGGGGTCGACGCCGTTGTGCAGGGCCAGTTCCAGGGCTTTGGCCAGGTTGATCGTGCCCTCGAGGCTGCCGCAGTTGGAGAGGCCGGCGATCATGGTCTCGGTACAGCCGCCGAAGCCGATCTCGGTGGCGTCGGCGGGGGTCAGGCCGAGGTCCAGGCTGAGCAGCGTCTCGATGTAGAGATCGTCGTTGTACAGTGCCGGTCGACCGCTGCCCTCAGCCAGCGCTTTGAGCGCCTCGCTGAGCAGGTTATCCGGGGTGTCGCGGGTGACGCGGAAGGCGACGTTGGGTCGGCGGAAGCGGTTACGCCCGCAGGCCAGGACGAACTCGCGGGTGAGCGCATTGCAGCCGTCGCTGCCGTCGGCCCGGCGCCCGCCGATTTGCAGGTTCCAGCCATTGAAGCGCTCGAAGTTCCGCCAGAGCTCATCGATCAGCCGTCGGGCCAAGCGCAGGTCGAGGGTACCGGCCTCGATGTCCCGCTCGAACAGGTCTCCCAAGGCCTGGTCCACGCGGCCGATGCTGTCGCAGCCATCGAGCATCCAGGTCAGGTTGACCGCGAGCAGGCCCTGCACGAAGGTCTGTGAGGGGCAGAGGAAGCAGCCCTCAAAGGCGGTGACGATGGTGGTCAGGTCGTCATGCCGAGCGCCCGTGGCCAGGTCGCGGGCGGCGCGGAGGGCCGCGAGCGTGCGCTGGTAGTAGCAGCGCAGGCCGGTGGTGTAGTCTTTGAGTGCCAGCAGCAGGTGGAGCGCCGTCGCCTCGTCTGCCTGGGCCTGCACCGCGGCCAACTCCCGGTCGAGTTCGGCTTCCATGGCGTCAACGCCCTCACTGACCACCCGGCGGATGTCTGGATTGCTGTGGGTGTAGCCGCCAAAGTGCGGCAGCCGCGGGCGCAGGTCGGCCAGCAGGGTGTCGATGAAGGCGGCATGCTGCGGGAAGCGCTTCTTCTTCTCCTCCGCGATGGCAGGGCGAGTATCTAAGCCGCTGTTATGATTGAAATTGCAGATGAAGGACGAGCCCGTCCATTCCCCGTGACTGTCCATGTTGCGGGCCTCAAAAAAGGGCTCGCACGGGATGAGCAGGCGGTCGTCCGGCACGCGCACCGGCTGGTTCTCATAGAGGCGTCGGAAGGCCAGGCCGTAAGCGCGGGGATGCGGCAACTCAAGCCCCTCGTAGAACCCCAGTGCGGCCCATTCACCCAGCTCGTGTAAGATGTTGCAGTCCATGGTTCCTCAGTGGTCCGCCCGCGGCGGTGTCAGTTAAGTCGGTTGGCTAGATCGGATAGGTCGAATCGCTTGGTCACTGAATCTCCGGCATCGGCGGCGCTTGGCCCAGCAATTCCTGGGCTTGGACCTCGGGGAAGTAGCTGCCGTAGAACACGGCATTGCAGTCGATCCAGGTGGCAATGCGCCGCATGTCCTCAGCCGCGAGCGACACGTTCTCATGCCCAGCGCGCAGCAGCTTCAGCAAGCGGCTTCCCCGCGCGCCGTAGAGGCCGCCCGGCGGGGTCACCTCAATGCGGTTGCGGGCGCCGAAGCGCGGCACCAGCGCTTTGGCGGCGTTCTCCGGGTTCGTCTTTGCCCCCCAGAACGCCTGCGGATCGCCGCACAGGCTCCAGTACGACTCGGCGAAGCCGCCGCGGGCGGTCGCGGTCAGGTTCAGGCTATTCTTGGACGGTTTGGCGCCGTGGCAGGAGAGGCAGTGCTTGTCCCAGACCGGTTGTACGACGCTCATGTAGCTGAACGGTCGACCGTCGAAGGGACCAACTCGCAGCGTAGAGGGGGGCCGCGCTTGCGCCAGCGGCCTGGCCACGCTCGGGACCGACATGCGGTTCTCGTGGCAGCCGCTGCACGAGGTCTTCTCTCCCGCCTGCAGCGCGGTGGTCGAACGCATGGTCTGGTAGGCATAGCCGTGCTCATCCAAGGCCTGGAAGAGCAGCGCCTTGCCGCTGGGGACGAGAAAGCGCGCCGAGCCGTCGGGCTCGACCGGCACCGTGCCCAGCACCGCCCGGGTGTTCTCCTCGCCGGCAAAGCCGATGGGCGGCGTATTCGAGATGGGCGTGGTCTTAGGCAGAATCTGAATGATGCGCAATTCGCGGATCGTGCCGCGGGGGAGGTCGCCCAGGCCGCGATAGACGTCGGTAAGAACGAGTTCGGCGGTGGCCTCGGCCTCGGGCGGCAGGACGCTGGCCAGCACCGGCGGCACGGGCCGCGCGCGCAGGAGGGTGGGGCTGGTGCTGCTGATGAGGGGGTCGCGGTAGAGCAACTCCCGATTCCCAGCCGCATCCAGCAGGTAGACGCCCAAGGCGTTATCGGGCTGCGCGGCAGGCTCGAAACGCAAGCGCTCGGGGCTGTAGGCCACCAGGAAGCGGCGCTCGGACAGAGGCCAGGGGCTGTTGTAGTAGTCCTCGATGCTGCCTTCCGACTCGGGGAAGCGCTGCGGGGTCAGCCGCGTGATGGCGTCGTGGGAGCTGTTGCTGTCGACGGCAGGGTCAAGCAGGCAGAGCGGGCCTCCGGTTGCCGAGTGATGCGCCGAAGCCACGAAGACCAGTTTACCACTGTCAGGGATGGCTTTGGCCTGAAACGCACAGTGCGGGTTCGCCGTGGCGTTGCCCCAGATGGCCATCTGGTTGGTGCCGTCGGGACGCATGGACCAGAGGTTCTGGTGTGTTACCGCGTCGCGGTCGATGTAATCCCAGCGCGCGAAGACTAGGTTGCCGGCGTTGGAGACCTCGGGGAACCACTCGTTGACATCGTTCCACGAAAGCTGCTGCAGGTTGCTGCCGTCGGCCGCCATCCGCTGCAGGGTGTAGGAGTCCCAGCGTTTGCTGAACTGTCCGCCGAAGCAGCGGCTGTAGGCCCGGCGGCGGGTGGAGCAGAAGGCGATGCCGCCGTCAGGCAACCAGGTCGGCATCACATCGTCGTAGGTCCCGGCTGTGATTTGCCGCAGGTTGGCGCCGTCAACCCCCAGGGTGTAGACGTGGAAGTAGGCCTCGTCCGGGCCGGCCTCGTTCACCGTCAGGCTGGCGGGGTTGATCGGGGTTTCTGGCACGGCCACATGTGAGAAGACGATACGGGTCGCGTCGTAGGAGAGCCGGGGTTCGAGGCAGTTTCCCGGCGGCAGCTTACCGCGGGTCAGGTCGCGAGTGCGGAGTGAGACGCCGGGCTCTTCGAGCACGTAGAGCCCGCCGCCGGGCTGCTGTCGCCAGCCGTAGTATTGCATCACCAGGTGACTGTAATTCGGCGGCCGACGCTTGCAGATGAGCACCGGTTGCGGGCCTATTTCGGCCGCCGCGAGGGCCAGGTCGCGCTTGACCGTGCGCAGGTGAAGGTAGAGCGGCCGGCACTGTTCGAGCGGCCGGCCGGCCTTGGCCGTCTGTGCGGCCAGGTCGTCAAGGCGGGCGTGGGCGCCGCTGGCGATGGCAGCGGGCACGTCACCCAGCAAGGCCTGCGCCCGGGCGAGTTGCGTGGTCAGCGCCGCGGCATAGGATTCCGGCGTGTCCTGGATGGCGTCTTCGGCATACCATTCTGCCACCGTCATCAGCAGCAGAGTCGGCTCAGGCTGCCGGAGCATGCCCCGGGTGACCTCTGCCGCCGCTGCCGCGAGGGCACGTCGCAGTTCTGCCAGTCCGGCGGAGTCCGCGTTCAGCGCCGCGGCAAGACGGGTCTGACCCGCGCTCCAACGCCCGTCGTAGGGCATGATAAGCACCTTCGGCAGGGGCCGGGTAGCGCCCGGTTCGAGCGGCATCGCGGCGGCGCTGAGAGTGAGATGACAGCTCAGGGTGTCGGGCCTGGCCACCTCCAACCGCCAGCCCGCCGTCGGGTCCATGGCCAGGGCCACGCCGGAGGTCTCCGCGCCGTCCTCCAGGAGCAAGAACGGCAGGCAGTCCCGAGCCTCGACCGCGACGGCGCGCTCAGGCTGGATCGTCACCAGGCGTGGGGCAAGGTCTTGGCCCAGCGCGACCAGCAGGGGCGAGCGCACCGCGGGCGCCTCGCCGGTTGCCATCTCGTAGAACCAGCCGTCCTTGCCGGCCACCGGGCCGAATGACGCCGAGGCCTGGAACGCGGTTCCATCGCTGTAGGTGACAACCGGGTCCCAGTGGGTCGTATCGCAAGCGATGGCGCCACGCTTGTGGACCACGAAGCGCAAGCGCTCGCCAGCGCGGACCTCGAGATCGAGGCTGGGCTCGACCCCCGTGCCGTCCTTACCCTCGATCTCGGCCTGCCACAGCTGCCGGTCGCCATGCAGGATCATGGCGCGGATGCCGTCGCCCTCAAGATGCAGCTTGTAGACGCGCCCGCTGAGGTGTACTCGGCCGGCGCGCGGCGTCACGAAACAGCGGCTGCTGGGGGTATTCTCGCCGGGGTGGTGCCAGTCCTTGCCGACGCGGGTCCAGTCGGGCCCGCTCCAGAAGGTCGAGCCGTACCACTGCTCGGTGCGGTAGGCCAGCGGCTCGAAAGCCCGGTCCTGGGAAGGTCGCCCCAGGCGGAAGGAGAGACGGAGGATGGGCAGGGGATCGGGCCGCAACGCCGCCGCCCCACGGTTGACCAGCACGCCCTCCAGCAGCACCCCGCCGAGCTCGCCGACTGGCTGTGTCGTGAAGGTTACCTCGACCCCGGCGGGCCATGCCGCGGGCTCGGCGGCCGCATCGAGCCTGCCGATCAGCGTCTTCGGCGAGGCCCCGGCAAAGCGCTCGGCGAGAGCCTTCGTCGCCGACTCCGCCCGCAGGCCGAGCCCCAGGGAAACGACAAGCGCCGCCATCCACCGCCCCGGCGCGGACCCGAATCTCTGGTGAATCCCAGTCATTGTGGCTACTGACTCCTTCGGTGAGGCCTCGGTACCGCCGCAGGGCACCACCCGGTCCGTTCCGCGTGCTGGCCAAAGCCTAGCGCCGACGCCTTGCCGTCTCATTCCGCCCGGCCGCAAAACCGGCGGCCGGGCGTTGGAGGGCGCTCCTGCGTGAGCGCCGCGGCGGCGACGCAGCGCCGCCCTCCAGGCGGTTCGGCACGTCCCGGCCGAACCGGAACAGAGCCGCAGGGCACGACCCACGTCCGCTCCGCGTGTCGGCCAACCCGGAACCGCGCTGCGTTCGCGGTTTCATCTCAGTACCACTTGAAGCCGCCGGGGAAGAGACTGACCATGACGTTCTTGGTTCGCGTCAAGGCCAGCATGCCCTGTTTGCCCAGTTCGCGGCCGATGCCGCTGGCGCCGTAGCCGCCGTAGGGAGCACTGGGGAAGACGAAGTTATGCAGGTTGAACCATACGGTGCCCGCCCGAATCTGCCGCGCCAGGGTGTGGGCCGCCTTCAGGTTGGTCGTCCAGAGGCTCGCCGCCAAGCCGTAGGTGGTATCGTTGGCCAGCCGGACCAGCTCGGCGGTACTTGACGCCTTGGCAATCACCACTACCGGCCCGAAGATCTCCTCGCGCCAAATGCGCATGGAGGGCGTCACCTCGGCGAAGACGGTGGGTTCCATGAAGCTCCCCGCGGCGCAGGCGCCCTGGTTCAGCACCCGACCGCCGCACAGCAGCTTGGCGCCCTCGGCGCGGCCTGCGGCCACGTAGCCCATCACCGTCTTGAGGTGCTCAGGGTGGACCAGCGGGCCCAGGCGCGTCCCCTCGTCGCGGGGCAGCCCTACCGGGATGGCCCGGGCGCCGGCGACAAAGCGGCTGACCACGGCCTCGTAGACGTCCTCATGCACGATCAGGCGGGTCAGGGCACAGCAGCATTCGCCCTGGTTGAGGAAAGCGCCGAACAGGGTGCCGGCCACGGTCTCCTCGAGGTCGCAGTCGGGCAGGACGATACCGGGGCTCTTACCGCCCAACTCAAGGGTGCAGCCCTTCAGTTTCGGGGCGCAGGCGCGGTTGAGCCATTCGCCCACCTCGGTTGAACCGGTGAACGAGACCTCATCGAGGTCGGCGGACTCCGCAAACACGGCGCCCGTGTCGCCGCCGCCCGCGGGGACGATGTTCAGCACCCCTTCGGGCATGCCGGCCTGGCGAAACAACTCGCCGAACAGCAGCGTGCTCAACGGCGCCCACGAGGCGGGTTTCAGCACCACCGCGTTGCCCGCGGCCAGGGCCGAGGCGATCTTGCGGGCGGCGATCAGGAAGGGAAAGTTCCAGGGGATGATCGCCCCGACCACGCCGATGGGCTCATGGATGGTGTAGTCGAGGACATCGTTGTAGGGCGACGGCTGCATCTGCCCGGCGACCTCGACGCAGATATCGGCGAAGTAGTGGAAGGTGGCCGCGGCGCTGGCGACATCGATGTTACGGCTCTCGAAGATGGGTTTGCCGACGTCATCGGTCTCCACCTGGGCCAGGAATTCCTGGTTGACCTGGATGGCCTCGCCGACCTTGTGCAGCAGGGCGCTGCGCTGGTAGGGGTTCATGGGTCCCCAGACGGTTTTGAAGGCGTGATTGGCCGCGGCAATCGCCTTGCGGAGGTCGTCCCGACTGGCCTTCTGGACCTGGGCAATGATCTGGCCCGTGGCCGGATTGAGGACGGGGATGGTCTCGCCGGAGGTGGCATCGACGTACTGGCCAGCGATGAAGAGTTGGGTGCGCAGGTCCACGATCAGACCTCCTTCCGGGCCGCGTTTGTCAGCGCCCCGATGCCCTCGATCTCGACGGTCATGACATCGCCGTCCTTCAGCCAGAGTGGCGGTTTGCGGCCCATGCCGACGCCTTCGGGAGTGCCGGTCATGATGATGCTGCCGGGGAGCAGCGTCATGCACTGGGAGACGTAGCTGACCAGTTGGCGGCAGGAAAACACCAGGTCGGAGGTGCGGGAGTTCTGCACGATCTGGCCGTTGAGGGTCATGCGGATGGCGAGGTCGTCGGGGTTGAGGCCGGTGGTGATCCAGGGGCCGATGGGCGCGAAGGTATCGAAGCACTTACCCCGGGCCCACTGCTTGTCCAGGCGTATCTGGCAGTCACGGGCGCTGACATCGTTGCCGCAGGTGTAACCCAGGACGTAGCGGTCTACATCCGCTTCGGCAACCTGCTTGGCGGTGCGGCCGATGACGATCACCAGTTCAGCCTCGTAGTCGACTTCGTTAGGCGCCATCCTGGGCAGGAGCACCGGCTCGCCCGGACCGGTGATGGTGTTGCAGGTTTTGACGAAGATCAGCGGCGCCGGGGGCACCGCCATGCCACTCTCGGCCGCGTGACGGCGGTAGTTCAGGCCGATGGCGACGACCTGCGGCGGCGCCACCGGCGCCAGCAGCCGTGCCGCAGCGCGGGGCACCAGGGTGGTCCCCGGCCGCCAGTCGCCGAACAGGTCCCCCGCGATCAGCCGGTACTGCTCCCCCTCGACAGTCGCATAACTCACTCTGCCGTCTGCGGTGGCGATGCGTGCGATGTTCATGCTCATCTTTCCTTCTTTCCCAACGCATGTTCCGTGCGGGCGATGACCTCGTCCTGCGTGGCGCGGTTCAGATGCACAAAATAGTCTGAGTACCCGGCCACGCGCACCAGTAGATCCCCATAAAGCTCCGGCTGCGCCTGCGCCTCGAGGAGGGTTTCGCGGCCGACCGCGTTGAC
>CAILKC010000709.1 GCA_903834675.1 uncultured Victivallales bacterium
GCCTGGCTCAAGGACCGCATGCTCGCCGTCGCCACCATCACCCTCGCTACCTGGCTCGAAGACCAGCGCTGGGAAGCCTGCCCGATCCAGGACCTCGACGCGCGCATCCCCCCCTCCGGCGTCCCGGTCAAGCCCGGCCTGCCCGCCCCCAATGTCATGATCGACGTGCGCGAGGCCGCCGTCCGCGCTGGCCTCGGCGAGGTCGGCTTCTGCGGCGAAGTGCTGACCCCTCAGTACGGTCCCCGGCAACGCTTCCAGCTCATCCTGACCGACGCCCCGCTGGCGGCCACACCCATGCTCTCCAAGGCCGTCTGCGACCACTGCGGCGCCTGCGCCAAGAGCTGCCCCCTCGGCGCTATCAAGGGCAACACCTGCGTCACCCTCGCCGGCAAGACCATGAGCGTCGGCGCCGTTGATTACGCCCTCTGCCGGCGCTGCCAGAACGGCGCCCGCCCCAACGGCGACCACCCCGCCGGACTGCCGGACCGCCTCGGCGCCCTCTGCGTGCGCTCCTGCGTCAACCACCTCGACCAGGTCGGCGGTATCGAGAACGCCATGGAGAAGCCCTTCCGCAACCGCCCGGCCTGGGCCCGCAATGCCCAGGGCGAAGTCAGCCTCGTGGATGGGCGCTGAACCTGAACCCCATGGAGTGATCATGGCTAAACGAGTGACCAAAGAACAGATCCGCGCCTTCGCCCAGTCCCAGGGGCTGGACCTCGTCGGCTTCGCCAATATCGAGCGCTTCAAAGATGCCCCGAAGCGCATGCACCCGTCCAGCATCTTCCCCGAATGCCGCACCGTGATTGCCGTCGCCCGGCGCATCCTGCGCGGCAACTGGCGCGGCATCGAGGAAGGCACGTACTGGCCTACCTACACCTACTTCGGCTACCACGGCCTGCTCAACAGCTTCTACATCCCGATGGGTGTCTACGAGACCTCCTGCTTCATCGAGGACCATGGTTTCGAGGCGGTGCCCTACTATCCCGGCGTGCCCGAAACGCAGCCGCCGGACGCACCCATCCGCCCGGGCGCCGTCGCGCCCGAGGTGCATTTCTCCATTCGCATGGTCGGCACCTGCGCCGGCATCGGCGAACCCGGTTGGGCCAAGGTGTTCCTCACCAAGCAGTTCGGCCCGCGCGTGCGCCTGGCAGCCATCCTCACCGATCTGGAGGTGGAGCCGGACCCGCTGGTCGAACCTGGGTCTATCTGCGACCGTTGCATGAACTGCGTCAAGGGCTGCCAGGCCCACGCCATCCCGCACCTGCGCGAGGGCAAGACGGTCAAGGTCCAGATCGAAGACAAGACCTACGAGTGGGGCGATGTGCAGATGGGACGCTGTACCCTGGGTTACCACGGTGGCGACCCTCAGGCCTCTCCTTTCCTGCACAAGTCACTGCCGGGCTGGGAGTTCGACGTCACCAAACAGAACTGCACCGAGGACATGGGCTACAAGCTCTGCTGGCCCATGTCGTTGGGCTCCTGGCGGCGGACGGCCGAAGACCCCACCGGCCATCTCGTCGACGGGCATTGGCAATTGGCCCACTGGGGCGGCGGCGCCGGCGCGGGCAGCTATGGCGTCGAAGGCTCCCGAGGCTGCATGCGGAGCTGCTTCAATCACCTCGAGAAAAAGCACGCCTGCGAACAGACCTTCGAGAACGGCGAGTTCATCAAACGCGAACGCTGGCTGCTCTCCAAACGCTGCGGCGACGGCCCCGCCGCAGACGCGAACGGCTGAGACGCTGTGAAGAGGGAATCCGGCGGAAGCCTCCCGCAGGCGGGACGCAGGACCGCCGGCTCCAGCAGGGCCCCCGGCTGGTGTCGGACATACCGGAATGAGACGTGCCGACGCGGGTCCCATTCCGATCCGGCCGGGACGTGCCGGATCGCCTGGAGGGCGGCCCTGTCGAAGACCGTGAGCCTGTCGAATCGGCGTGGCCGCCGCGGCGCCGACGCAGCGGCGCCCTCCAACGCCCTTCGTCTGCCGCGGCGGACGAGGGGCGGAATGGGAAGCGCCTGGTGTACTACGGGGTTGCTGCACGTCTCATACCAGCCGGTTATCGCGCCCCCCATCGAGCCCGCCTCAGACCAGGCGGTGACGCCGTCCCGAGGTTTGGAGGGCAAGTACAGGGGCGGCTCCGCCGACCCGTTGGTCATGCACCCGAAGCTCTGCGGCCGGGTGGAGTTGGCGCGTGGGCGTGGTACACTATCGTGTTCTTCCTAACCTGCGGGGGATGGGGTTCATGCAGGGAACGTGGGTCGGCGGGTCCGGAGAGATGGTGGTAGGGCTGTGCGTCGGGTCTTGGCGGTTGGCGGGAGGCGAATTCACATGGCTGACGCAGAGCGCTGTTTTTCGTACAAGCAACTGGACGTTCTGAACCGCATTGCCATCCATCTGGCCGAGGCGGTGGACCTCCGGGATGCGTTGACGGTGGTTCTGGACACGCTGTTTGCCGAGGCGGGCATGGCGCGCGGCGTGATCACCCTGATGACCTCGCGGGGCGACGAAGTGAGTGCCGCGATTACGGCTGGGGATGTGAGCCCGGCGTACCTCGAGAAGATGCGCTACAAGGCAGGCGAGGGGATCACGGGCGAGGTTTTTGCCAGCGGGCGTCCGGCGTACCTATCACAGGTTGGCACGGCGGAGCGTTTTCTGGACCGTAGCGGGTTGCGTCGCGATCTGGACGGGTCCCGGCTGGCCTTCTTCTGCGTGCCGATTGGCTACCGCAACAGCACGATCGGCACGCTGTCAGTCGACATGGCGACGTCGGACGTGGAGGAGCCCTCTCGAGAGATGGCTTTTCTGCTTGAGACCGCGAGGTTGATTGCGCCGTTTGTACAGCGTTGTCTGCTTGAGGAGCGCCTGGCGGTGTTTCACCGGGCCAAGCTTCCCGGCGGCGCGTTTGGCAAGTTGATCGGGAAGAGTGCGCCGTTGCGGGAGATTCAGACGCTGATCGTGCGGGTGGCGGATGCCCGGACCACGGTGCTGATCACCGGGGAGACGGGGGTTGGCAAGGGGGTGGTGGCGGAGCTGATCCACCAGCTTGGGGCGGCGCGCAAGCAGCCTTTTGTTGAGGTCAACTGCGGGGCGATTCCGGCGAGCCTGGTCGAGAGTGAGTTGTTCGGTCACGAGAAGGGCTCCTTCACCGGCGCCACGCAGCGTCGCATTGGCGTGCTGGAGCGGGCCAAGGCAGGAACCGTGTTTCTCGACGAGATTGGCGACCTGCCCCTGGCGGCTCAGACCCGGCTGCTGCGGGTTCTGCAAAACCGTGAGTTCGAGCGCGTGGGCGGCTCCGAGACGTTGCGCACCGGCGCCCGCATCATTGCCGCGACCAACCGCAACCTGGAGGAAGCCATCATCCAAGGCGTCTTCCGCAGTGACCTGTACTACCGGCTCAACGTTTTTCCGCTCCACGTCCCCGCTCTGCGCGAACGCGGGAAGGCGGACATCATGCTTCTGGTGGACTACTTCATCCAGCGCTTTGCGGTCGAGACGGGCAAGGAGGTCAACCGCATTGACACGCCGGCCATCGACATGCTCACAGCCTATCACTGGCCGGGCAACGTGCGGGAACTGGAAAACGTGGTCGAGCGCGCGGTGCTGCTGGTCGACGGGGATGTCATCCACGGGCACCACCTGCCGCCGTCGTTGCAGATGAACCGCTACGCGCCACGGCACGAGGATCTCGGCGATTTCTCGGTTCGGGTGCGCAACTTTGAGGAGGAGTTGATTACCGAGGCCTTGAAGGACTGCAACGGCAACCAGACGCTCGCGGCCCGCAAGCTGGGGATCAGCAAGCGGATCATCCAGTACAAGATCACGAAGTACGCGATCGACTATCGGCGCTTCCGTTCCGGGCGCCCGTGAGAAGCGCTGGAAGAAAGCCGTTTCCCGCGAAGAGGGAATACGGCGGTGGTGGGCCGGAGTGATTTCTGCACAGCGTGAGGGCTTGGGGCGTGGCGCTGGCGGGCGTCCGAGTGCTGCCGAGGCGCTTCCGGGGGACGCAAAAAGCGTGAGTTGAGCAGGCCGTCCGGGTTGACATGCCGACGGTATTCGCTAAAGTATGGCCGGTTCGTGCTCGGGTGGCGGAATTGGCAGACGCGCTAGGTTGAGGGCCTAGTGGGGCAACCCGTGCGGGTTCAAATCCCGCCTCGAGTACCAGACCTTGCAAGGGTTGAACGCCGGCACGTAAGGCCGGCGTTCGTCGTTTTGGAGGCCGGCGGGGGTGCGTTGTTGGCCTGAGGCGATCTGCGGCCCGGCGCGGGTTCGGGGTTCCGAGTTCCGAGTTCGGGGTTCCGAGTTCCGAGTTCGGGGTTCAGGGATCAGGGATCAGGGTTCAGGGTTCAGCCGGGCCCCCGGCTGGGGCCGGACATACCGGAATGAGACTTCCAGCCTTCGCGGCCTTGAGCGTTGAGAGTTGAAGGTTGAGCTTTTTTTCGACCTGTGCAATAAGGAAGTCCGCCTGGAGCGCTGAAGGCGC
>CAILKC010000710.1 GCA_903834675.1 uncultured Victivallales bacterium
GCCGCGGCGGACGAGGGGGCGGAATGGCCCGCCGCGGCGGCGGCGGGCGTGGTGCCACTCCCGGCTCAGTCGGCGCAGCCCGCTCCCATCTTTGCCCGCAGGACGTCGCTCTTCAGCATGAAGCCGCCCGCCACCACGACATCCGCCCCGGGCTCCAGGCCGCTGATGACCTCGACCTCAGCGCCAGCGGGCTCGCCCAGCACCACCTGCCGTTGCAGCCACAGGTCATCCCGCCAGTGTACAAAGACGAACTGCCGCCCCTCATCGCTCAGGACCGCTTCCCGGGGCGCCAGCGTCACCGTCCGGCCGCTGGGCAGTTCCACCTCGACCGTGGCGAACATGCCAGGCCGCAGCCTACCGTCGTGAGCCGGCACCTGGACGCGCACCTTGAGGGTCCGCGTGGCCTCGCTGACCTCGTTGCCCACCAGGTCGACCACGCCCTTAAACGGGCTCTCGAAAGCCGCGACCTTGACCGTTGCCGCGGGTTTGCCCTGCCGACGCATGAACTCGTGCAGCGCCGCCAGGTCGCGGTCGTAGAGGTCGCACCAGACCCAGAGGTTGCTCAGGTCGGCGAGGGTACACAGACTCTGCGTCGTGTCCACCAGATGGCCCACGGTCAAGGCCAGGGTAGTGATCGTCCCCGCCCGCGGCGCGGTGATGGTCAGGTTGGCGAAGCTGCCGTTCTCCTTCATCTCTTTGACCCGCCCGATGGCCTGCTCATCGAGGCCAAAGAAGTGCAGGCGTTGTTCCGCCGCCACCAGCCTGACCTCGGCCTGCCGGGCGGTGTTCTCGGCCCGCAGGAGTTCCAGCTTCAGGCTCATCTGGGCCTCCTCGACCAGCGCGGCGCTGTCGGCTTCGGCGGTCCGCAGTTCACGTTGGGCCGTTTCCAGTTCCGCCTGGCTCGAGGCGTCCTTCTTCACCAGGGCTGTTTCGCGTTCGCAGACGATCCTGGCCTGATCGAGGCGGGCCGCCGCGCCCAGCAGTTTGCCCTTCCATTCGCCGAGCGGTTCGGGGTTGAGCCGCAGGTGTGCCGGGCCCTGAGGCAAAGCGGCTAGGAGCCGTGCCAAGGCCGTGCTGACCTGCCGTTGCCGCTCGCGTTCCTGCACCGCGATCTCGGCCGCGGTCAAGGCCTCGAGGTAGGTGGCCTTGGCCTCGCCAATCTCGCTGGAATGAAGGATGGCCAGGACGTCGCCGGCGCGGACCTCCTGCCCCAGGCGGACCTGCACTGCCACCACGGTGCCCGCCGCGGTCGGGCGGACCTCTACCAGCGCGGTGGCGTCGAAGGCTACCTCGCCGGTCAAATGCAGCCTGCGGACGAGCGGCGCCGCCTCCACCTTGCGGGTCTTCAACAAGGCGTCGGCTGTGTCTTTGCGGAGCTTGACGACACCTACCTCGTAGCGGCATTCGTCGCAGTCGAGGGTGCGGATGTTATGGGCGCAGAGCTGTGCGTCGATGGCCGCGGGGGTAAGCTCCGCGCTGGCATCGGCCGTGCCCTCTCCTGCCGTGGTGGGCGCGGGCTTCTCGGCGCCATGCCCCTGAGCCTCCCCGGCCGGCGTCTTGGCGGCGAGACACGGATCGGCGGCGCCGGTGTACGCGGCGGTTGCCGGCGTCTTGGCGGCGAGACACGGATCGGCGGCGCCGGTGTGCGCGGCGGCCGGTGGCGCCCCGGCGGCACAGGTGTCGGTCGCGGCCTGCGGCGCCGCGGCGCCAGTTGGGCGGGCTGCGCTCGTGGGGCCGCAGCCCGTCCACAGCATGACCCCGGCCAGCAGGGCGACCGCGACAGCCACAGTCCTGACCTCAAGGCACCCGGTAGTCACCGGTTGACGGCACTCCACTCTTACGTGGTATCCTGACATGGTCTGTATCTCCCTAGCGTTCTTGTGGGTTAGCGAATCAGAGTCTGGCCGGTCAGCCGTTCGGCCGTGGCGGCCGCATCATGGCACGTGGTCAGCGCCTCGACGTACTGCATCTGGGCTGCAAAGAGCGTTTCCTGGGCGTCACGGACCTCCAGGTAGCCCGTCTTGCCCTGAGTGTAGGCCTGGCGCGCTGCCTCCATCGCCTTCCCGGCTTCCGGCAGCAGTTCGCCAGCCAGGCTCAGAGTTTCCTGTTGAGCCGTGCTGAAATCCTGGTGCAGGGCCACCAGTGCCGCCCGCAGCTCCGTCTGCACGGCCCGCCGCTCGTCGGCAGCTTGGCGGAGGTTGGCGGCCGCTTCGCGGATGGCACCCTGATTGCGGTCGAAAAGCGGCAGTGGCACCGTCATCGCGAGCAGGAAAGTGGCCTGATCGTCA
>CAILKC010000711.1 GCA_903834675.1 uncultured Victivallales bacterium
CACCTGGCTGACCGCCGGTCGCAAGCTGGACGTTGACCGCGCGCGTGACGTGTTCGAAGCGATCATGGCCAGTCCGCCGGAGATCGAGGAACTCAGGGCGGATGAGGACGCGGCGCTGCGCGCTGTCATCGGGCGCGGCGCCTGACGGTCAGACCGAGCCGCCCGTACTCTCAGTTGGAAACGAACATAATCGTCCTCAGCGCTGTCAGGGAGACCCCCATGCGCATTTCCGCCACCTGCCTCTTGCCCCTGGCCCTGCTGGCCAGCCCGGTTGTCGCTGCGCCCGTCGTCACCTGGCATTCAGATCCGGTCGCGCCGGATGAGGTCGTCGTGGTCCGCGGCGGCGATTTCGGCGCCGCGCCGACGGTGCTGGTGGGCCGGATCAAGGATGACCAGGAGTCCGTAGGCGTGGGTGATCTGTGGACGCGGGTCGAGAAACCCCAGGCCGTCACGCCGCTGCAAGTCAGCGACCATTCCCTCAAGTTCGTTCTGCCCGCCGGGCTGAAGCCGGGACAGTATGCCTACCGCGTGCAGAAGGGCGCGGAACTCTCCGCTCCGCAAGTCCTCAACGCACCGGACGTGTGGTGGCTGCAGGGCGATCAGGGCGAGGGCGCCGCACCGGGTGGCTGGGTGCGGCTCTTCGGCAAGTGCCTGAATCTAGGCGGCACGACGCGGGTGACGTTGACCGGGCCGAACGGCACGCCGATCACGTTGGCGGCGAAGACCGCCGACGGCTGGGCGGTGCGCGTGGATTTGCCGGCGACACTGTCGGTGGGCGAGTACGCGGTGACGATCCACAACGGCTACGGCGGCAGCCTGGCCTGGATGCCTGCCGGGAAGCTGACCGTGGCTCCACGCGAGGTGTGGAAGACTGAGGTCTTCAGCGTCAAGGACTTCGGTACCGACAGCGACGCCGCGGTGCGGGCGGCGTTGACCAAGGTCGAGGAGAACGGCGGCGGCGTCGTGTACTTCCCGCGTGGGCGTTACGAGATCAGGGGCGACCTCAAGCTGCCCTCAGGCACCACGCTGCGCGGCGAGGGCATGGGGCTGGTAAGCCTGTACTGGCCGGACATGGAGCAGCCGCCGGTGGACCTGATCCACGGGCGGAAGTTCGGCATCGAGGACCTCTCGATCTACGTGCAGAACCACCGCAACGTCGTGGACGACGAGGACGGCTCGACGGGGACCTTCCTGCGCCGGGTGCGCATCCGCGCCAACTGCTACTTCATGATCGAGAACCCCGGCAAGGAGTTCCGCGGGCGCAAAGGCCCTGCCTCGCACAACGACTGCGGCGCGGCGGTGATGGTCCGGGCGCGCAACTTCGAGATCACCGACTGCGACATCTACGCGAGCAACCTGGCGCTGCGAGTGCACAAGGGGAAGTTCGGCCTGATCGCGCGCAACCGCTTCCAGTATGGCGGGCGCGGCTACACGATCGAGAACACCGACGGCTTGATCTACGAGGACAACGCCGTCAGCGGCAACCATCTGCTCGCCATCGGCAATGACCTCTCGACCTTCTGGACGGCCTATTGCCGCAACGTCTACTACGCTCGCAACCGCGTCTCGGATGTGTATGGGGCTGACCGCGAAATGATGACCCTCGATGCCGGCGGCGGGGCGTACTTCGGCAAGCTCGCCAGCGCCGAGGGCACCCATATCACGCTCGCCGCCGACCCCATTTTCCAGGGCTATAACCCCCCCGACCGTCCGCTTAAGGATTGGACCGGTGGGGCGGTCATGATTCTGGAGGGCACCGGCGCGGGGCAATGGCGCACCGTGACCGCGAACGCCGGACGTGAGTGGGACGTGGACCGGCCGTGGGACATCGCGCCGGATGACAGCTCGGTCATCTCCATTGCACAGCATCGCGGCCGGCACCTGTTCATCGGCAACCACTTCGTGGACGGTGGCGCGTTCCAGCTCTACGGCGCGGCGCTGGACACCATCGTCGCGGGCAACCAGGGCACGCGGATGGATGGCTTCATCGTGTGGGGCCTGAACCCGCATGGCTGGGGCTGGCAGCCGTGTTACAACTGCCAGTTCCTCGACAATGAGATCCTCGAGGGCAACGGCTACGGCGGTCGCAGCGCCATCCTCGCGGCGTTCACCGGCGACAACAACGAGACCTTCGCCGGGCCGCTGGCGCGGGGGATCATTTTCCGCCGCAATCGCCTGGATGGCAACGCCCGAGTGCGTATTCACAGCACGGTGGATGAGGTGCTTGTGGAGCGCTGCACGGTGCGGCACAACGAGCTGGGCATTACCATCGGCAAGGGCCCGACAAACCTGCTGTTGCGCGAGAACCAGTTCGAGGACGTGGCCACCCCGTATGACGGCGAGGGGCTGGCAGAGGCGCTGGTTCTGCCGCCGCCGTGAAGGAGCCGCGTCAAAGCCGGTGCGGAAGGGCATAGCCGCGAGCCACACTCTCTACCATCCCGTTCCCAGAGGAGTGAGGTCTGACCATGGCGGACACAACCCGTAGAGATCTGGTGCTGGCGCGCCTGCGTGGCGAGGAGACCCGGCTCACCCCCGCTGTCCTCGGCTTCGAGGGCGATGTGGCCGCCCGTCTCGATGCCCACTACGGTTCCACGGACTGGCGCCAACGCGTCCCGGTGGACATTGTGCGCTTCTCCCCCCTCGATTCCGAACGCCGCCAGGCCATCGGTGGAACGCGCACCCGCGATGCCTTTGGCACCGAGTGGCGCTTCGATCTGCGTCCCTTCCACCTCGAGAAGCCCGGCCTCGAACGACCCTCCTTCGATGGCTACACCTTCCCCGACATCGCCAGCTTCCGTGACCCCGAGCGGGAGCAGCAGACGCGCGCGGCCATCCACGCCTGCCCAGGCCGCTTCCGCGCCATCGACTTCGGCTTCGGCCTCTTCGAGCGGACCTGGACCATCCGCGGGTTCGAGAACAGCCTCATGGATGCGGTCGCGGACGCCGACTTCTATGACGAGTTGGTTGAGCGCATCTTCCGCCTGCAATCGGGCTTCGTGGCGGCCTGTGTCACCTACGATGTGGACGGCGTCATGTTCAGCGACGACTGGGGTGACCAGCGCGGCGTGATCCTCGGGCCGGAGCGCTGGCGCCGGTTCATCAAGCCCCGCCTGGCGCAGCTCTACCAGCAGGTTCATCGCGCCGGCAAGTTCACCCTGAGCCACTGCTGCGGTGGCGTGGCCGACATTGTGCCGGACCTCATCGAGATCGGGCTCGACGTGCTCGAGTCCGTACAGCCGGAAGCCGTGGGCATGGACCCGTACGAGCTGAAGCGGCGCTACGGTAGCCGTATCACCTTCTGGGGCGGACTGGGCAGCCAGAGCACGATCCCCTTCGGCACCCCCGCGCAGATTCAGCTCGAGGTGGACCGCCTCTGCACCGAGATGGGCCACGGCGGGCGCTATCTGCTCGCCCCCGCCAAGACGCTGCAACCCGAGACGCCCACGGCCCATGCCGCCGCCGTCGTCGACGCCTTCGCCCGGCACGCCTTCGGCGCCTGAGCGGGAGGCCGGACTGCGGGACTGTGGCGCGGGGGCCGATTCCCCGGGACCTCCTGCCATCCCGTCACCAGCGGTAGTAGCGGTAAGGATCGTCGCCGAGGTGGAAGTCCGCACGCCAGTCGGGGCTGTAGAGCGCCGGCAGCGGCGGCGCCAGCGGCTCCTTCGGCGTCACTGCAAGCTCGTCAGCATTCCATCCTCGAAGATCACAATGCGCACCACGCTGACGATTGATGACGACGTCCTGGCTCTGGCCCACGTGATTGGCCGAGCACGAAGGGTGCTCGGCACTGGACTTTGGCCAATCTCCCAGGCCTGGCCCTGCCTCGGCGGCTCGCCGCGAGGCGAAGATAGGTTGTCAGGCGACGGCTGCCAGCTTGGGTGCCGTACTTCGCCGCAGTTCCTCGACCTGTGCGCGGAGCGTTCTGAGCAGTTCGCGCGTCGAGGGTCGCTTGGGCCGGTCCGAGCGCCAGCGTGGCAGCGGTTCGAGGGCGGGACTGCGGCGGTCGCCGAACACCATGATCGAGGCGAGCAGCAGGCACGAGTAGCAGGCCACCAGAAGGGCAGGTTCGCGATGGACCGATTCGGGGTTCCATAGTTGGGCTTCACCGAGCCCCAGCAGAGATTTCTCGTCGCGGAAGTTGACCTCGATCTGCCAGCGGGCGAAGTAGGCCTGGATGAGGTCGTGCAGATCGGCATCGGCGCCGACGGCAACGAGGAAAGCGGGCTGGCGGTAAGGGAGTTTGCCGTGTTTGCGAAGTCGATACCCCAGAGGTTTGATCAGGATGACGCGAACGGGGTTGTCGCCGGTGACGCCAGGCCAGCAGACCTGCTCGACGACCTTGAACTTCAGGCAGTGGAGTTGTCCGCCGACAGCCACCTCCATAGTCTGGAGAGCAATGGCCGGATCAGCGAGCATCTGTTCGGGAGTGGGAAGGTCGCGGCCGTACTTGCGCGACCCGCGGCGCTGCAGCAGAGGCAGGAAAGCACGGAAGTGTGCGTCTCTGCGGATGCGGGCCACTACGGCGGTGCGCTCCGGAACCGCCCTGAGGTAGGTGCGGTTGGCGAAGCCGCCGTCGACACTGTTGATCAGTAGCCGTTCGCGACCGCCCGGACAGTGATCCAGTTCCTGGCGCAGGCGCTTCAGCTCGGCAGCCGCGATGGTGCCGAGGTTATGCTTCTTGCGGGCTTCGCGCACCGCCCGCCTCTGTTCCTCGGTGGCACGCTTCGGCGGCTTCAGCGGCGGCGCCTGGAGGAAACTGATGGGAACGCCCCGGAAAAGAGGAACCGGTGCGTCCGTCCTGAGCATGGCCGCAGTCTGCAGAAAACGCTGGCCCAGGACGAGGTTGACATGGAATGCCGGACTCAGCGGGTCGCGGGCGATGGTGGCGCCGGGGATATTGCGGCCGGTTTTACGCACCAGCGTGTCGTCCTGGGCCGACATCAGCGGAGCGCCCGGCGGACCGGCCAGTTGGCAGCAGGAATGCAGGATCGGTTTGAACAGATCCTCTTCGCTCCATTTGGCCTGAGACAGGAGCCGGTAGAACGAACTCCAGTCCAGGTAACGGCGTCCCAGCCACTCCAACACACTGGTGATGGTCTTGGGCCGGTCGGCGCACAGCAGGCCCAGGGTCAGTTCGGGCCTATGAGTCGGGCCCGGGGGTCGCGCACGGACAGACTGATGCGCGAGAGCAGGCCGCAGACCGCGGTCAGGAAACTCCCTGGCATGGTCACAGCCCCCTTTCGATCAGGGCGAAGACGTTGCGCCCGGTCCGGCGGAAGGTGTCACCGTCGATGACCTTCTTGGTAAGGGCCGAGACGATGGACTCGCGCTTCAGTTCGACCCCGTGGTCCCGCCGGGCGCGCAGGATGATCTCATTCACGTGCAGGGATTCGTCCGCTGCCGAGAGTATGTCTATGACAGTCTGTATATTCGACTTACTCCCGTCTGCACGCCGTCGCCGGGGCCTCGGACCGGCGCGCAGGCCGCGTACCGCGCGCAACTGCCCTTCAAGCATGGTCTCAAGCGCATCGATCAGGTCGTTACGAGTCAAACCGTCAGCCATGTCGCACCTCCTTTACCGCGTGCCATGGAGATACGTTATATTAACGTAGGTCGAATATCAATACTAGACCTACGCTTTTTCAGATGACACCGGGAAAAGCAGGAGCGGCAAGCGCACGGCCGGGTCGGGCAGACGTGGCCGGACGAACCGCGGCGGTACGACGGCCGGCCGACTTCTGCCAAAGTCCAGGCCCGGGACGTAGTCCTGGGTGAAGCGCAAGCCGAGCGGGTCGGCCTTCACCGGCAGGGGGTTCGGCAATGCCCGGCCGTCGGCGGGCTGGGCCTCGCGCTGCCGGGTGCGGAAGTAGTGATCGCTGTCCTGGTAGAGCGCGTTGAACTCGGTCTGGCTGATCTTGCCGTCGCCGTCCTTGTCGAGCTGCTTGAGGGCAGCCCGATTCAGAAAGGCCTTGTACTCGGCCTGCGTGATGACGCTGTCGCGGTTCACGTCGAAGCGCTCGAAGGTCTGCGCATTCCGCAACTCCGCCTTCGTCACCTTGCCATCGCCATCTCGGTCATAGCGCTCGAAGACGCCGGCGGCGGGCACCTGGGCGCAGCCGCTGTGTGCGAAGCCCGACACAAAGGCTCCGGCGAGGAGCGCGAGCCCAAGCCCTGATCTCCCGATCCATGACCGCCCTTCGGCCTTCGCCCTGCTTGCCTGTGTTTGTGTCGCCATAGGTGCGCCTTCCAACTGGACTTGTGTCTGCCGCCGACGACGGTCCCTGACCCGCGCCGCGGGCCACGGCGACGCCCGCCATTCACAGCAGTACTACTCTGTAAGTGGGCGCTTAGTTACATTCGGCTGGCCCCCGGTCGGTCACGGCTCGTCCGCTGCACGGACGCCCGTTCGACAGCGGTGGAGTTGGGTGGGGCCGTCGCCGACGAGGGTGTAGTAGACGAACAGCTCGGACTCGCCGACGAGGGCGCCGTCCTGCAGGAACTCGGGGTCGAGATAGGAGACCTCCCCCAGCCCCAGATGCTGGTCGTCGGGTACCCAGGCAGCGGCGGCCCTCGGTTGGGTGGCCGGAGGCGCTTCAGCCGCCTTCTGAACCGGCTGTTCGCGCTGGAAGTAGAGGTTCAGTTCTTCAGGGCTGACAGCCCCGTCCCGGTCGGCGTCGATCCGGTCGAAGAGGAAGGGGTTCGCGCTCATCTCCTCGCGGGTGATGCGGTCGTCGCCATCCTTGTCGAACTGACGCATGAGAATCCGTGTGCGGTAGGCTTCGAGCTGGCGTGCGGACTCCGCAGCCGCCACGCCCTCGGCCTGCAGCACGCGCTCGCGGCCGAGACCGGGCGCGAGGGTCCCTTTGCGTACGCCCTCGATGAACTCCATGGCTGCCTTGGCCACCGGGTCGTCCGCCGCCCCGAACTCGGTCATTAGCGACTGATGCTCCCGGAAGGACGAGGCATCCACGGCCTCGGCCCGGGTGCCGGCACGGCGCAGCGCGTCGGCGAACGCGTCCAGGCCCCGTTTCTTGTTCGCGATCGCCGGGCCGTAGGCCACGACCATGAGGAACGGCGGGATGCCCTTGCCGTTGGCGGCGTGCACGATGGGTGAGGCGTCGGCCCACGCCGCCGGGTCATCGCCGAAGGCGTCGCGGTAGGGGCTGTCGGCGCGGCGGTCGTTGGCGGCCACGTCGCGGATGTCCATGGCCGCCGAGTCGAGCGGGATCACGGCGCGCAGGATGGAGAGCGGCTTGC
>CAILKC010000712.1 GCA_903834675.1 uncultured Victivallales bacterium
CCCCTACAGGGCTCAAACCCATAACCGTCCTATTCCCAGGGCGTTGCCCTGGGCTGGTATCGCGGCGCGCCTTCAGCGCTCCAGACGGACTCCCTTATTGCACAGGTTGCGCTTTCTTCGCCGCGCGGGCTTCCTTGTTGGTACGATAATTGGATTCGGTCACGGGTGAAGTTAGGTAACGGGGGCCGGGCCCCTGCACGGAGTTGCAGCCGCAGAAGAATCGGCGCGGGTTCTGGCCGATCACATCCGCCAAATCGTCCCACATCTCCGGGGTTTCGGTAGAAAGAAAGAGGGGCAGTTTCTGGTTGTGCTTGCGGACTTCGCCGATCAGGAAACGATACAATTCCGCCCTTTTCGCATGGGGAAACGGACCGTGGCTGCTGCCCTTCATCTCCGCCTGCGCATCACGGGCCGCGGCGACGAAAGTCGGATCCAGCAGTTCCGTGTCGAAGGTCTTGGTGAACTGCTCGTAATCCATCCAGATGATACTGGTGAAACCGAGGGTTTCCAGGGTCGTCTTGCGCAACAGTTCTTCGATCATATTGGCGTAGCTCTCGCGCCAACCGCGGACCGGCAGGACCGGTTTCATCTTGACCCGTACCGGCACGCCCCAGCGACAGAGCTTGGCCATGGCCTCGATCCGGCTGGAAGCCGACGGCGAGCACGGTTCGAGCAGTGCTGCCGCCTCATTGCTGCAGAGACTCCAGACGCCGATCACGCGGTCCCGCCGGGTTAGCTTCTCAACCCAGTCGACGCAGTCGCCGTTGGTGTGGAAATAGCCGTAGCGGTCCGGGTATTCCCCGAGCAGGTTGAGGTAATCCTCGTACAAGCCGTACTCGGGTTCGAGAGTGGCGATGTCGGCCGCACCCATCATCAGAAAGCACTTTTGCCAGGGATTGTCGTCGATCACCTTGCGGACGCCCTGCTGCAGGTAGTCATGCACGTTGAGCGCAATGACCAGCGCCTTCCCCTTGCTGCCGTTGCCGCAATAGACGCAACCGTGGGAACAACCGTCCACGGAACTCAGGAACATGGATGGCCAGCAGGTCATGCCGGTGGCCGCATCCTGTTCCGGGGTGTGATGTGGCGTGAAGATCGGCAGGTAGCCGAGAATGTGCTTGAGGTTGAACAGGGGAATATCCGTCGGGCGATTCGCGAACACCGGGTCCTCGGCCGCGGTGCCGCTCAGGGCAAAACGGGTGAAGACGATGGGCTGGCGCAGCTTCCAGTCCGGCCGGGACGTGCCAGGAACCCACGCAGCCACTTCCTGCGCCACGCGCACCGCAGCTGTCGGCGTGTACCAGTCGACGGCGGACTCCGCAAAGCCCATGGCGGCGAGAAAACGCTGCATTCTCGTCATGGCATCAGGGTTCGACCGCAACTCGTCATGGGCATAGATCTTGTCGGGCTTGAGGGGATACATCGATGATCTAATCCTTAATGGGTGAGGACACCTCGCTGAGGCGTCCGGGATTTAGCGCGTACGGATTCGCAATCAGGGTCCAGACCTCAGGAAGACGCGCAAGTTGAACGCCGGTCGCCGGGCGGGTCCCGACCGTTCCGCCAGCGGGGGCGACGAAGTGAGCAGACAGCTTATGGTTTCGAAGCATCACCCACGAGACCAGGAGGCCGTCTGCTCGTGGCTACCGTACAGCCTGCGTTATGCTGGGGCAACCCGCGAAGAGGCGCCTTGGAGTCGGCGAGCCGAGGGTTCTGCAAGAGCCTCACCATGCATGCAGCGGCTTGGGCAGGGAGTAGGTATCGTTGACGAAGGTCGGCGCGTACCAGACCCAGGGGTACGCCGCCGACACTCCAGACGACGGGCCCTGCGGGTAGATCACGGCGCCCCGGCGGGCGCCAATGGCGAACTCAGGAAGACACCGGTCGGTCTGGCTCGCGCGTTTTCCCCATCACGATGCGACGAACAACCGCGGCATCGTCACGCTGGACCGTGCGGGCATACCTGACCGCGGGGATGCCGAAAAGCATGGCGTAGCAATACGGGTGATCCGCGGGGATGCCGATGAGGGGTTTCAGCTCTGGCAGGGCCTGCATAAGCATCTTGAACAGGCCCCACCAGACGGTGCCCAGTCCTGCGCTTTGCGCCAGCAGTTCGAAGTAGGCGAGCGCCAGAGTGGCATCTTCGGAAGGACAGGCGGCCTCGGGCCCAGCAGAGACTATCAAGGCATGTGGCGCCGACCGAAAGAGGATGTCCCTCTTGTCCTGGCGATAGGCGGACGGCGCTTCTTTCAGGTAATCGAGCCCGTCGGGGATCATGCCGGCCTCTGCCGCCGCCGCCAAACCGGCCAGGCTCCTCTCGCGCAGGTTCTGCATCGTGTCCTTATCGTCGATCACCGACAGCGTCAACTTGCGCCGGTTGATGCCGCTGGGAGCGTTCGCCACGGCGGCAAGCAGCTGCCGGATCAACTCAGGTCTGACATTCTCATCCTTGTAGCGCCGGATGCTGCGTCGCCCCCGCAGGAGCAGGTTCATTTGCTCGAGACGGGGCAGGCCATCGCGATCGAGCGGCAGGCTGTCTTCCGGCTTCCGCTTGAGGATAGAGACCGCCGCGTTCGGGCAGATGGCCAGACAGTGCTGGCACTCAATGCAATCGAGGGAATTCTTCCGGCTGATTTTCGGCACGGACTGCCCGTGCTGCTCGATGATAGAAGACGGACAGTCGAGCACGCACTGCCCGCAGCGGTTACACCGTGCAGCATCAACGGAGAAATGCAGCATTTCCAGACCTCCTGTCGTTAGACTGCTTGCGAGAGAGGCACGCTGTCAGAAGCGGTGAAGGCATCGGGGGCGGAATTGGAATCGTGCCTGGATGAACCAGGTAAAGTGGCTTGTGGACGGCGGCGCGGGCATGGCTTCGCACCTTCTCAGCAACCGGGACTGGCCTACTGGGTCAGTCTCCCCGGCGCGCCGATTCGGGGGTCTAGGGTCTCATGCCTTCACGCTCTTTTTGGCGGCCTTGGTAAGCCGCCCGAATTCCTTGTCCTTCTTCCGCTTCTTATAGTAAGAGAGATCATGGAATTCGCTCTCCTTCTTGAGTTTGAGGTAATTCCGGTAGCGTTCCTCGCGCAAGATTCCGCTGGCCACAGCCTGCAGGATTGCGCATCCGGGCTCTCCACCGTGGGTGCAGTTGGAGAACCGGCAGCTAAGCGCAAGCTCGCCAACCTCGGCGAAGGTATCTTTGGTCACCTCAGACGTTCCGCTGAGGCCCAGTTCTCGCATTCCTGGGGTGTCGATCAGCATGGCTCCTCCTTCGAGGACCAGCAGATGCCGACGTGTGGTTGTATGCGCCCCTTTTCCGCTCCCGCTGACCGGCTTGGTTTCAAACGCATCTCTGCCGATCAGCCGGTTGATGAGGGTGGTCTTGCCGACCCCTGAGGAACCAAGGAGACAATACGTCTTGCCGGGAGCGAGGAGAGCCCGGAGATCATCCAGCCCGGCCCCGTTGTCGTTGCTCAGCGGCAGGACGGGGGCAGAAATGCCTGCACCGGTAATCTGCGCAAACTTCTGTTCAAGTTCTGCTGGAGAGATCAGGTCCGTCTTGCTCAGGACGATCCGGGCTTCAATGTGGCCTTCGGATGCCATCATCAGATACCGGTCGAGCCTAGGCAGGTTGAAATCATAGTCACAGGCTTGAATGATAAAAGCGACGTCGAGGTTGGACGCGATCAGCTGGAATTCCACGGTCGTACCGGGGCGCTTGCGCCGCAAGAGCGTCTTTCGCGGAACTACAGCGTGAATTAGCGCCGGACTTTCGGACGCAGGCCACTGCGCACAGACCCAGTCCCCCACGCAGGGTAGATCCAGCGCGGACAGGGCTTCAAAACGCAACTTACCGGCAAGCTCGGCGTAACGCTCGGCGCCCTGGCTTCTGATCAGGAATGCGTCCCTGTCGACGGAGGTGACGCGCGCCATGGTCTGTCCCGCTTGCAGGAGGGAGGTGAAATGCGTCTCAAACCAGCAGTCAAGTCCTA
>CAILKC010000713.1 GCA_903834675.1 uncultured Victivallales bacterium
CCGCACCGTCTGCGCTGGGAGAACGTCAAAGGTGGCGGTCTGGACCTAGCCGCTTTCGCCCTCTGCGACGACCCGGCCTGGAAGCCGGTGAACGAGATCCTGCCGCCAGTCGCCGCGGGCGGGCACCTGGTCCTGATCCAGGCCTCCTCCTTCGTCAAGAGCCAAGGCAAGCAGCTCGCCGTGAGCGGCATGGGCCGGACGGATAAGACCAGCTTTTACTATGCCCCTGGCGATCTCCAGCCCGCCTGGCTTCAGGCCCCGGAGGCCGAAGTGCATATTTTCCAGACCGGTAACTGCCGTGCCTTCAAGGAAATCGTGGCCATCGCTGGAGTGGATGAAGCGACGCGCAAGGTGACCGTAACGGGCCCCGAGGCGAGCTCCGGGCTGCACGTCGGGGACCGCTACTTCATGGAGAATGCGCGCGAGTTTCTGGATGCTCCGGGCGAGTGGTATCTCGACCGGCAGGCTGGGGTGCTGTACGTCATGCCGCCGGCGGGGTTTGGGGCGGACGCCGCGGTCCTGGCGCCGGTGGCGGAGCGCCTCATCGAGGTGGTGGGGACGGCGGAGCGTCCGGTGACGGGACTGAGGTTCGAGGGGCTGAGCTTCCGGGGGGGCGACTACAGTCCGAAGGATGGCTGCGACGGCTATGGCATGGGGCGCAACGGGGTGCTCTACTTCGACAACGCGAGGCAGTGTACGGTCAGCGGCTGTCGCTTCCGCAACCTTGGCAAAGACGCTGTCCTGCTCAACGGCGGTGGCGGCAACACCGTGTTCGGTTGCGACATCACCGACAGCGCCGAAGGCGGTATCAACGTGCTCAACAGTGTCGGCAACCGCATCATAGGCAATCACATTCATCACTGCGGCGCGGTCTACAAGCACAATGGCGGGGTGACCTTGCAGGAGGCTGGATCCAGCGACAACCTGGTGTCGGGCAACGTCATCCATGACCTGCCGCGCTATGGCATCACGATGAAGAGTGCCGGGACGAAGAACGTCATCGAGTTCAACCGCGTGCTCAATACCAGTCTGGAGACCTACGACACCGGCGCCATCGAGGTCACCCAGCAGGAGCGCGAGTTCCGCAGCGGCACGGTGATCCGTGGCAACCTCGTCGGCGATACGGTGGGTTACTCTTCCACCGTCGGCCAGCCGGTCTTCCTCTCCTGGGGCATCTATCTCGACTCGTTTGCCGGGGGGTACACGGTGACGGACAACATCGTTTACCGCAATTGGAACGGCGGCATCATGTTCCAGGGCGGCAAGGACAACACGGTCACCAACAATATCTTTGTGGACGGGCGGCAGGGGCAGGGCCACATCAGCAACTACGCCAAGAACCAGACCGGGTGCGTGCTGGAGCAGAATATCATCTGCTTCGCCAATCCGGGGGCGACGTTGTTTGCCTCGCCGGTGCTGACCGCGGAGGTGATCCGGGTGGACCGCAACCTGTACTACTGCCCGGGGGCGACGGAGTACAAGGTCGGCTGGGGTGGCCAGCCGTTCGCCGAATGGCAGAAAGCGGGCTTCGACGTGAACTCGGTCATGGCTGATCCGCAGTTTGTGAATCCGGCAGCGGACGACTACACGCTCAGGCCCGATTCACCCGCCTTCAAGCTGGGATTCCAGGCGATTGCGGTGGGCAAGATCGCCGCGGCCTGTGCCTGCACGGTGAAGCCGGCCGCGCCGGTCTTCTTTCCGCCGCTGGCGGCGGTGCCGTAGCCGCACGCCGCCAATCTGAGGCGCGCCGCGCGTGCCGCGGCCACTCGAAAGCGGCGTCCAGCCGCCGCAGTCCAAAGAGTCCCGTCGTTGCCGGGACTCGGTATCATACCGCGTCGGCCGTGAGGCCAAGCTTTGGAGTGTCTGCGGCTTGACGCAGCTTGGGCTGCGCAGCGCCGCCAATCTGAGGCGCGCCGCGCGTGCCGCGGCCACTCGAAAGCGGCGTCCAGCCGCCGCAGTCCCAAGAGTCCCGTCGTTGCCGGGACTCGGTATCATGCTGCGGCGGAAGACTGGCGTCTCTGTGGCGTCGAAGACCACGTCTTGGATGCGGCCGGCGACCCGTCGAAGCTAGACGTGATCCTGTGGATCTTCCTGGACTGGGCCAGGCCAGGATGACGGCTTTCCTCCTACGGCCGTCATGCCTGCTAGGATGTGATACCGGACCGTCCCAGGACCTCCGCGGCGAACTGGCGCGGGGAGATCGCCGGCACCGGCGAGTTGCGGTAGTCACGCAGGTTCCGCGTCACGATGTGCTCGGCGCGGAAGGCAAGCGCGGCCGCGGCCTGTAGGGCGTCTTCGACGTCGGCCATGGGCAAGGAGAGCGCCTGCACGGCCTGCGCGGTTCCGACCGGCGCGACCTCCACATGCCGCAACAGATCACGCATGAACCCACGGGCGTCGTCGGACGTGAGATACGCGAGGTTCGACAGGGTGTGCCATGCCACGGCCGCGCTTCCCGGATGGTCCACGGCCCAGGCCACGACTGCGGCGCTGTCGGCAAGGAAGGGCTCGCGGCCGAGAACGACATCGAGGAGGACGTCGCAGTCGATCAGGACTTGCACGGCGGGGCCTCCTCGCCGGTCGGCCGGTCGAGACCGTACTTCCGCCAGAGGCGCGCCCTACGCTCATCGCTGTCGAGCGGTGCCAGGGTGAGTTTCCCAGCCCACTTTCTGACCAGCGCTTCGCCATCTGGGCGATCCGCGGTGTCGAGAGTATGCAGGTACTTTTCGACCATCCCCGAGACGCTGGTACCCTGTCGGCGCGCCACGCGCCGGGCCCGCCCAAGGACGGCCCGGTCGATGGTCAGATTCACGCGTGCTTTCATGATACGCACTATACGCCAAAATGCGCATTGCCGCAAGCGGCAGTCGGCGCCTCTCGGAAAAGGCGCGCGGCGCGTCTGGGCCGGGTACCGGCGCCCCCGGCCTAGGGGAGTGGGATGGCGCGCCTCAGCCTTCGCGGACCTTGGTGAGGAACTCGCGGTAGTAGCGGTAGTTGGCGTGGGACATCTCGGGGATGGTGGAGTGGTCGAGGGTGGGGAGGTAGCCGCCGCGTTCGAGGAGGGGCGGCACGCGGCGCAGGACTTCCTGCTCGATGGCCTTGGGGCCCTTGGCGATCTCGCGTTTGTCGATGCCGCCGACCATGACCAGGTCCTTCCAGGTCTGGCCCGCCTTGACCACGTCCATGCCGGCGGCGACCTCGTAGGGGCCCAGGACGTTGACGCCGGCCTCGAGCCAGAGCGGGGTGATCAGGTCGAGGTTGCCGTCCGAGTCAACCATGAAGGTACGGACTCCGCCGGCCCGCCAGTGGCTGATGACGCGCTGGTAGTGCGGCAGGAAGAAGCGGCGGAACATGGCCGGGGAGAGGAGGGGCCCGGTCTTGTAGGCCAGATCCTCCCAGAACAAGACGTAGTCGACCTCGCAGTCGGCCAGGGCGCGGTCGTAGGTGGCGATGAGGAAGTCGCCCCAGAACTCACAGATCTCCTCGATCAGTTCGGGCTGATCGAAGAAGGTAACCGAGAGGCCTTCGACGCCCATCAACTCCCGCAGGAGCCCGTACCACCCATGGACGTGGATGCGGATGGGGTAGTCCCTTGTCCGCCAGCGCACGACGCGGGCCTGCCAGTCGGCCGGGTAGCGCCCGGGGTCGGTCGGGTCCCAGCGCTTGCGGTACTCAGCGAAGTCCTGGCGGGAATGCACGCCGAAGGAGAGGTACTGCGGGATGCTGGCGCCCATCTTGGAGTGGCGCGCCACCGCGCCCCAGTGATCGCGTCGGGTCACCGTCTCCGTGTCCTCGGCCAGGATCTGGTCAGCGAAACCCGGCCGCAGGAAGAAGCTGATCCCGGTGCTGGTGGGCACCGTGTCCTCGATCCAGGGCGAGCCGCGGTCGAGGCCGAAGGTGTCGAGCCAGGTGACCTCGCCGGGGATGTGGCGCGGGAAGCCATCGGCGTACCAGAGCCGGGTGGTGTCGCCGCGGAAGGACCACTCCCAACGCGGCCAGCGGTCGACTGGCTGGAACTGGACGTAGCGGTTGAAGCGTTCGCGGTCGGTCATGGCAGCCGCTCCCTGCCTCAGCGGACTTGGGAGTGGACCCGGCCGAAGAGCTCGCGCAGGCGGGCCTGCCGGGCCGCGTCCAGGTAGGGCGGCTGCACCACCTGCAGGTTCTCCGCCAGCCGTTCCGGGGTGCGCATGCCGACGCAGCAGGTACTCACGGCCTGGGCCAGGACGAAGCGCAAGCCCGCAGCCGGGATCGAGTAGGGCTGCAGGAAGTCGAAGAGCTGTGGATCGGTGTAGGGCAGGGCGGCGGGCAGGTTGCCTTGGGCGATGTGCCGACGCACGCATTCGAGGGCCGCCGGCACGCTGACCAGGCCGGACTGGGTTGAGGCTTGGTTCAACGGCATCATTACCACCGTGCCCACGTCGTGCTTGGTGCATAGCGGCAGCGCCGACTCGATGGCGGTTTGCAGCAAAAAGTTCACCGTGAGCATGACCACATCGAAGGCGCCGCTCGGGACGGCGCGCTGCAGGACCTCGTGGGTGCCGTCGCCTTCGGAGAGTTCGCTGAGGCCGATGAAGCGTACCTTGCCCTGCTGGCGCAGTTTGACCATGGCATCATAGCAGCCATCGGACATGAAGCGTTCGTAGGATTCCAGGGTGCGGATGCCATGTCCCAGGAAGATGTCGAGTCGGTCGCGCCGCAGCCGCCGCAGGCTCTCTTCGGCGGAGGCGACCAGGGCCTGTGGCGAGCCGGTGTAGGCTGCCGCGGGGGCCCAGCCGTCGTAGGGGCGATACTTGGTTTCGACGATCACCTCATCATGGCCGCGCAGGGCTTCGCCAAGCACTCGTTCGCTGTCGCCGTTGTCGTAGCCGGTGGCGGTATCGACCAGGTTGATGCCGGCCGCGATGCAGGCCTGCACCGTGGCGATGAATTGCTGCGGCGCCTGCGTCGCGCCGCGCGCGGCGCCGTAGCTGAGTTCGGAGACCTGTAAGCCGGTGCGTCCCAGTCGGCGGTACAACATGTCGTGGATCCTCTCTTGGGTCGGGTTATCGGTGCTGATGTCCGGGGGCCGAGAGCGCTGAGGGCGGACTGGACGGGCTGGACGGACTGGACGGGCTGGACATACTGGACTCGGTGGGTTGCGGGGAGGCCTATGCTTGCCAGTTGCCGCGGGTGAAGTCGGGGAAGGGCAGGGGCAGGTTATCCCAGGCCACGGAGATATCGGAGAGTGGGCCGGGGGCGCTCCAGGCGGCGGCCTCGTAGACATCCGAGTCCGGCGGCTGGCCCTGGCGGAAGAGTTGGATCAGGCGGTAGTTCATGATGAAGTCCATGCCGCCATGCCCGCCGAGTTTGCGTGCCAGTTCGCCCTGTTCCTTCCAGATCGGGTGTTCGTACTCGGCCTTGAATTCGGCGAGGGGTTTCCAGTCATGGGTGTCCTGGCCATCCAGGAAGATGCGGGGCGGGTAGTCGCAGAAGGTGCCTTTGGTTCCGGCCACGAGGTTGAGTCGGCTATAGGGCCGTGGGGTGACCACATCGTGTTGCAGGAGGATGGTCCGGCCGAGGGCGGTCTGGATCAGGGCTGAGTTCATGTCGCCGCAGGTGTAGGTTTCGGCGCGTTTGGGGTTATCGGCGGGCAAGCGGCGGTCGCGGTATTCTTCGAGTGATGCCTGGCGGCTGCTCATGGCAACGAGGCGGGTGAAGCGGTCGCCGCGATGGATGTCCATGTAGCGAGCGACGGGGCCGAGGCCGTGGGTGGGATAGAGGTTGCCATTGCGGGTCTGGTGCGGTTCGCGGCGCCAGAGGCCCTCGTTGGCGTCGGCCAGCAGGGTGTCGCGCAGTTGGTGAATGTAGGCCGCCTCGCCATGGGTGATGGTTCCCAGCAGCCCGGCGCGGATCAGGTTGAGCACCAGCATCTCAGCGTACTCGTAACAGCAGTTCTCCAGCATGATGCAGTGCCGCCGCGTGCGTTCGGAGGTATCCACCAGGCGCCAGCAGTCCGTCAGGGTGGTGGCGGCGGGGACCTCGACCGCGGCGTGTTTGCCGCATTCCATGGCCCAGAGCGCCTGGGGCACATGCGCATCCCATGGGGTGCAGATGTAGACCAGGTCGACGTCGTCGCGCTCGCACAGCCGCTGCCAGTCAGCCTCGATGGCGGGAGTCGGCTGGCCGGCCTTTTCGACGCGTTCGCGAGCCTGCTGTGCATGGGCGTCGCGGAGATCGCTGATGGCGGTGATCCGGGCGCCTTCCACGGCGAGCACTTCGTTCACCTGGCTCCTGCCGCGTCCGCCGACCCCGATGAAGCCGATGCGGACGAGGTCGCGTTTCTCAAAGGGCACGCCTCTCATCGTGGCGCCTTGCGAGGGTGGGGTCGCGTTCACGAAAGCGAGCGCCTCCGCCGCGGTATTGCCGATCTCGCTCATGCCGGTTTCTCCATACGTCACACACCGACGCCGAACTCAGCCTTGAAGTCGCGCCAGATCTCGGGGGGAACGGGTATCAGGGCTTCGCGGCAGACCTCTTCGACGTGTCCCGGCGTCCCGGGTCCCACGATCACGATACCCTCGATGGGCGCGGCCAGGGCGAAGTGCAGGGCCAGATGACGGAGGTTCATCCCCCGCTTCTCGCACCAGGCCCACATGTCATGGGCACGCGGGTTGTCTTTGGGTTCAAGGCCGGACAGGGTACCCGACCAGCAGCCGAAGACGCTGGCCAGTTCGACGCCGACGTCGTGCTGGCGGGCCAGGGGCAGAGTATCCTTGGCCGCGGACTGGTCGAGGAGGGTGTAGTCCAGGAAGGTCAGCACGATCTCCAGGTGGCCGGTTTCGATGGCACGGCGGTGATGCTCGTGGTCGCGACAGCCGATGCCGACGTGGCCGATGAGGCCCTGGTCTTTCATCTTCAGGAGTTCATCCAAGGCGAAGCCGGGGGACAGGGGTATCCCGACGTCGGTGGGGTCGTGGATGAGCACGGCATCGAGGTAGTCAGTGCGGAGCAGGCGCAGGCTATTCTCGACGCTCCAGCGCGTGCCCTCGGCGGTGTAGTCGCCGCGCCGCGCCGGGTTGGTGCCGGTCTTGGTTTGCAGGTAGACTTTGTCACGCCAACCGCCTTGGAGGGCGAGTCCGACCCGCCTTTCGCTCTCGCCGTAGCCGGTGGACGTATCGAGGTAGTTGACCCCGTGGTCGATGGCGAGGCGAATGCCCTGTATGGCGTTCTCGTCGGTACGGTCGGCCATGCCCATGCGGGCACAGCCCAGGCCGATCTCCGTGGCTCGAATCTCGGTCCGGCCCAGCCGGCGCAGTGCGAATGGCTTCGTGGACATGGGATTCCCAAGCTCTCCAGCCCGGCGGGCCGACTGCCGAAGCGTGTGTCGATGATCGGTGTTGCCCCGTCGCGGTTCACCGTGCCTCAACCGCAGCCCAGGGGCAATACCGACCGGCCGACGCATACCGTAATGCAGCCGCTGGCGGCTGCCATCTGTGGCGGCCGGGGAATGGAGCGGCCGCGGCTGGCGGCCAGAGCCGAGCCGACGCTCGGCGGTCCCAGGGAATGGAGCGGCCGCGGCTCGCGGCCAGAGCCGAGCCGACGCTCGGCGGTCCCAGGGAATGGAGCGGCCGTGGCTGGCGGCCAGAGCCGAG
>CAILKC010000714.1 GCA_903834675.1 uncultured Victivallales bacterium
CCGCACCGGCCGCAGCGGCGAAACCGAGCGCAGCGCCGGCCGCAGCAGCCGCCAAGCCCGCAGCGGCCGCAGCCGCAACCCCGCCGCCGACACCGGCGGCGGCCCCTGCCAAGCCCGCCGCCCCCGCGAAACGAGACGCACTGGAGTTCTGACCCGACGGCGGCACGCGCTCGCCCTGCGGGGGACGGCGACGGCGCGCCAGGCCGCCTGCCAGGGTTCCGCCAGCGCCGCGATGGATGCGCGCCGTTTTCGGGGTGATACGACGCAATGCGAACGGTGTTTACCAGACTGAGCGTGGTTCTTTTCGCGCTGCTCTTCCTCGGGGTTTGGGCGACCTCCGCCGGCCGGGATTTGGCGCGCGGCGTCGCCTCGGGCATGACGACACCGTTCACGCATCTGTGGAATGGCTTCGCCGAGAGGCTCTGGACCAGCGTCGCGACCTGGGCCGGGAAGGGACCCGACGAACACCTGCGTCAAGAGCAGTCTGACCTGGCGCGACTACGGTTGGCGGCGGCTGAGACAGAGGAGTTACGCCGCCAGAATCAGGACCTCCGCGCCTACTACGGACTGCCGCCGCGTAAGGGCTGGCGCGTGCTGCTGGGTGAGGTCATCGCGCGCGATCCCGCGACCTGGAACCGTGGCTTCCGCATCGACCGCGGCAGCAATGACGGCGTGCTGCCGGGGTGCGTGGTCATGGCAGACGCCTACGTGATCGGCCGCGTCGAGGAGGTGCAGCCCGGCAGTTCGACGGTCCTCAGCGTCGCGGCCCGCGGCTGCCGCCTTAGTGTGGTGCTGGAGGGAAGCAAGAACACGGGCATTCTCGAGGGCGGCGGGGTCGGGCGCTGGCTGCAGGCCCCGGAGTGCGTGGTGGACTTCCTGCCGCGGGAGACGGTCGTCGCCGCCGGTGAATGGGTGTGGACGTCGGGGTTGAGCGGCAGCGTGCCGGGAGGGCTGGTGGTCGGGCGCGTGGTGCCGCGGCCTGACGAGGATGCGCCCGTGCTGGAAACCGTGCAGGGCACCCATAGCCGCGTCTGGATCGCTCCCCTGGCCTCGTTCGGACGGCTGGGCGTCGTCGCGGTGTACTGTCCCGATGACCCCATCGGGAAGCTATGAATTCAGCGGCCGGGACTGGCAGCGGGCGGGCTCTTGGCGGCGCCCCGGTCGAGAAGACTCAGCTCGCCGACGGGGGTCACCTCGGGCGCTTCTGGGGTGCCGGAAACCAACGCGAAACCCGTGCCCGGCACACGGCGCGCCAACGCCTCGGCTAGCTCCCGCCCGGCGACATACACCGCCGTGGAGAACACGTCTGAATCAACCCCCCGCGGGGTCACGGCCGTCACCCCTGCCAAGCCGCTGACCGGACGCCCTGTACGCGGCTCGATGATATGACCTATCTCTTTTCCCTGGATGATGATACGACGCTCATAGTTGCCACTGGTCGAGACTGCGCGCCCGGTGATGCTCAGGCGGTCGAGCAGCGTTTCCGTGGCGAAGGGATTGCGGACGCCAATGACGAAGTACGGACGCTGGGGCGGCGGCGTGGGGGTGCAACCGACGTTGCCGCCGAGGTCGACCAGGGCCGGCTCCAGGCGCTGGCGTGCCAGAATCGCCATGACGCGGTCCAGGGCGTAACCCTTGGCAATGCCACCGCAATCGAGGCTCATGCCGTCGACGCTGAAGCGGACGCTGCGGGCCGTATCGTCGAACTGCACTCGAGGCAGACCGACACAGGCCAGGGCCGCCTGAATCTCGGCCTCGGAAGGCAGCGTGTCGCGTTTGCGGTGGAAGCCCCAGACGGCCATGAGGGGGCCCACCGAGATATCGAAAGCGCCAGCGGTTTGGAGGTAGGCCTGCCGGGCGGCCTGCAGCACATCCCAAAGCAAGGGAGAACAGACGACCGGTCCCCGCGCGGCGGCAGCGTTCAGCCGGGCCAGTTCGCTGGTGGGATCGAAACGGTTGAGGGTGCGGTGCAGTTCCGCCAGTTCCTGAGCGCACTCACGCAGCGCCGGTTCGGCGCGGTCGGCAGAGGTCCAGAGCGTGACGCGGGCGTAGGAGTCGAACACCGCAAACTCGCGCACGACCGGATCAGGGACAGCAAGGCGACGCCGTGAGGTCCAGAGCAGCACGCCCAAGGCAACGACAACGGCGCTCACCAGCGCAAGCCTGAGGGCCTGTTGGCGCCTGCTTCTCGAGGCGACGGTGACCGCAGGGCTATCGGGGTTCACAAGATCGGGTCCTTATCTCACGGGTGCCGAAGCATAGTGGCGCCTCGGCGCCAATCCAAGTCGGCGGTTGCCGGACTTGCGCTCTGGCGCCGCAGAGCCCACATTAGCGCCGGACGGGCGGAGCTCAGGCGTCTCCTTCGCGGCTTGCCGGGTCCGGCTCGCAGCGCGTGTGCTCGGGCCCTTGCTCTCGCCCGGCGCTATGGCAATCTTGCGGCAAGGCGCCGCCGGGTCTCCGCTGAACGGCGGACGGACAGTCAGGTCAACAGAGGAGTAGGCACGATGCTGAAGCTAGGTCTGGTCGGAATCGGTCGCGGCAGGATGCTGCAAAGCGTGGCCCGGCGACAGGATGTCAGCTTCGAGGCGGTCTGCGACCTGAAGTTTGCCGACCCCGCGGCGCGCGATCGTGCCCTGGCGGAGCTCAAGGCGGCAGGCATGCCGTTCAGCCAGGCGTACAGCGACTACGCGCGCTTCCTGGAACACGACGTGGACGTGGTGCTGGTCGCCTCCCCTGCCCCGCTGCATGCGGCCCAGAGCATCGCCGCGCTGCGCAGCGGCAAGGATGTGATCTGCGAGGTACCGGCGGTCATGAGCCTGGACGAGGCGCGCGATCTGGTGCGGGCGGTGCGACAGAGCAAACGACGCTACCTATTTGCGGAGAACTGCTGCTACTGGGGGTTTGTGCGGGCCTGGAGCACGATGATCGCCGAGGGCCGCATCGGCACGCCGTACTACCTGGAAGGCGAGTATATCCACGATGTGCGCTACCTGATGCGCGATGAGACCGGCGGGCAGACCTGGCGCGCTTCACTGTCGCCGATCCGCTACTGCACCCACGAGACGGGCCCCCTGTTCGACATGCTGCAGGACCGCGGCGTTTCGGTGACCTGCATGGAAACTGGCTCCTTGGTGCAGCCCGAGTTCTCGGCGCCGGACGCCGGGGTCGCCCTGGTAGCCATGGGCAAAGGCGCCGTGGTCAAGCTCCTGGCCTGCTTCAAGAACGCGGTGGAACCGGCCTACCATCGCTACCTGGTCTTCGGCACCAAGGGCACGCTCGAGACCAAGAGCACCGAGGCGGTCACCTACGCGACTCTGGGCGACATCCCGCACCTGCAGGGCCGCGTCAGTCTGCCGCTGGGAACCGCCATGAAAGGCCACGCCGCTGCCGGCGGCCACGGCGGCGCCGACGCCGTCATGCTCAACGACTTCCTCGACGCGCTGGCAAAGGACTTGCCCCTGCCTATCGACGTCTACCGCGGCCTGGACTACACCCTACCCGGGGTCTGCGCGGCCATGTCGTCCGCCCAGGGCGGGGCACCGGTCGCGATCCCCGATCCCCGTGCCTTCGTCTGAGGATCTCTGGCGTGACCTGACGCCGTCTACGGGTGCTGCGTGAACCTCAACGAGGCTGACACCAGAGCCAAGCGCGGCGGCACCGGGCATTTGCGGGGGAGGCCTGAGATGAGGAACACGGACGGGGAGAGGAACACGGACGGGCACGGACGGACACGGACAGATGCAGAGGCACGGACGGGGGATGAGGGGCTGATACCAAAGCATGGCGGCTATCGGCAGCTCAAGACCTTCCAAATCTCCGAGCTGATCTACGATGTCACGGTGCGTTTCTGCGACCGCTACATTGATCGGCGCAGCCGTACCCACGACCAGATGGTCCAGGCGGCGCGCAGCGGCCGACAGAATATCGCGGAGGGTAGCGTCGATTCAGGCACGTCGAAGAAGATCGAACTCAAGCTCACCGGTGTGGCCAAGGGTAGCTTGGAGGAGCTGCGTCTGGACTACGAAGACTTCCTGCGCCAGCGCGGCCTGCCGCAATGGGAACCCGATCACCCGGTGCTCCAGCGCTTCAAGGCACGACGTTGCGCCAGCCTGGAGGACTTCCGTGGCTGGGTAGCCGAGGAACGGCGACTCGCCACGCAGGAGAGCACGGACGGGCACGGACGGACACAGACGGAAGAGGCTCATCCCGGCGGGACTCGGCCGGGACCGTGCAGCGCCCCCGGCGTCCGTGCCGGTCCGTGCGAGTCCGTGTCCGTCCGTGTTTCCCCGCGCCGGTCGGTGCCCTCCGCGGTCCTCGCCGCCAACGGCGCGCTATCTCTGCTGAATCTCTGCACCTACCTACTCGAGCGCCAGTTGCAGGCCCAGGCTGCGGCTTTCGAGCAGGACGGCGGTTTTACGGAACGGCTTTACCGGCAGCGCAGTCAGCGCCGCCAGACGGGGAACGGCTGAGCCTGGCGATTGGGTACGCAGCCCCGTTGGGGCAGGATACGCAGTTGCACCTGAGTAGTCACGACCGTGCTACACGGCGCGGTTAGGCATTACGGCGCGATCATGACCACTGCGGTGTCGTTGGGGGGAATGGTGAGGGTCGGCGGCTCGCCGGTCGGCGGCGTGCCACGACAGAGGCGCTGCACTTTCCACCCCTGACGCAGGGTCAGTTGGCAGGTGGCCGCTACGGGCTCGTAATTCACCAGGACCAGGATCCTGGACGTGTCATGGAGGGGGTGTTCCGTGAGCCCGACGCTTGGGTTGTCCTGAGACGCCATCTTGGCCGTCGCTACGCCCGCGGCGGCGCGGCGGTAGAGCGCGTGGTAAGGCGGCGCGGCGGGCGCGAAGGCTCCCGGGGTCTCCGCCAGGGAGAGTTCCACGGGCACGGCGAGGAAGAAGACCCGGCCGCGGCCGTGGGTGTGGACGGTGAAGGCCGGGTTGCCATCCGCCTCGGTGGCGAGCACCTCGGCGCCCTCGGGAACCAGTTCGAGGCGGAACGGCGAGCGGATCGATAACTCGGTGTCGGACAGGCAGAGGCGGGCGGGAGCGGTGCGTTTTGAGCGAGTCTTGACCCGCAGCCCGAACCACTCGCTGAAGGGTGACAGCAGGGCGTCATTGCAGGTGACCAGCACGGTGGCGCCGCAGGCAACCCGCTCCAACAGGCCAGTCCAGGCGCGCCGACTGAGCCCTTGGTCGCCGCAGAGCGCGGGCACCAGATAGAAGTCACTCTCGGGAAGAGCCTGGTCCCCGAAACAGAAGCTGAGATCGAGGCCGGCCTGGCGCGCCAGGATGAAGGCGCTGAAGGCGGCGGCCCAGCAGTCCTGACCCTGGCTGAGGATGCAGACGCCGTCCACAAGCCGGGGCGGCAGTGCCGGGAACGGCAGGTGTGCCAAACAGGAGCGGAAATCAGCGAAGCTGCCCAGGACGGGTTTGGGGCTGCGGTCGGAGCGGAACAGGCCCAGCTCGCGTTCGACGCCGTTCCAGTCGTAGGGCGCGTGTTCGAGGCGGTCCTGGTCATAGGCGCACCACCAGAGGAAGGCGCGGCAATCGTGGGCCCAGGCGCTGAACAGCACCGTGCGCACATAGGCCGTCGCCACGTCGTCGCTGCAGATCATGGGTCCGAGGGTGCCAATCTCCTCGACCACACACGGGCGGCCGCCGACATCGCCGTAGAGGCGGCTTTCGGCCGTGGCATGCAGGCCAGGCCGGAGGGTGTTAAGCGGGTCCTGATTGCAGTAAGGAGTGAAGATGGGGTAAGGGTGGGTCGTCAGGATGTCGGTGAGTTCTGACTGATCCTGGATGCGCCAGGGGGAGCCCGCCGTCGGCGAGAGGCCGTGCATGCTGGAGACCACCGGTCGGCTGGGGTCCTCGGCGTGCAGAGTCGAGGTCAGCGCGTGGGTCCACAGCCAGGCCTGGGCCGAAGAGGTCACGGAGCCCATACAGTTGCATTCGTTGCCGAGAGCCCATGAGGCGATGGCCGGGTGCTGCCGGAAACGCCGCACGAAGCCGCGGACAAAGCGGACCTGCCAGCGCATCGCCTCGGGGTCAGTGAGCACATTCAGCCCCTCCAGGGCCGGCGGGACGTAGAGCCGGCCACTCATCCAGCCGGTGATCAGAGCCGGGGTCAAGGCCAGACCGACCTCGTGTGCGGCGTCCGCCAGAAACTGGAAGTGCTCGAGCGCCAGGGGGTCGAGGCCATCGGCGTCGGGAGCCAGGGGCGCCTCGCCGTGGCGATATTGGCGAGGGCTGCCAGCGGCGCCGCGCAGAAGAGTCAGCGGCTGAAAGTCGGGCCACAGGGGAAACACGCGGAGGAGCTGCAGCCCGGCCGTGGCGAGTTGTTGCAGGTCCTGGCGCACGACCTCGGGCTGCCAGTCGACCCACATGCGGGTGCCGACATGAGAGGCCCAGTAGTTGCACCCGAGCACGAACTTACCCGGGGCGCGATAGTCAAGACCGTCCATGTGTCAGCCTTTGCGGTTGGCGCAGCGCCAGGCGGGAGGGGCGCGGTTGGAAACGGGCTCAGTCAGCCTTGATCGTCACCCGCGGGGTGGCCGGCGACACCTCGGCAGTGACGGCTACCGTCTTCTCTCCCACCTTCGCCGAAATGCGGTAGCTGCCGCGGAAAACGCGCAGAGCGAACTGGCCCTTGGCGTCCGTCGTGCCCTGGCCGCGGGTCAGCCACTCGGAGGTCAACAGCGACTCCACCAGCTTGCCGGCCTTGCGAGGGGTCAGATCCGCCTTGTAGAGCGCGTTCTTGGGGTTCAATGCCGCCGGTTCCCAGGGGCTGGAGAAGCTCACCCCGGCCACGATCTTGTGGGAGAAGAAGAGGGTCACAAGGTCCTTGAGCATGGCTTCCTGGGTGGCCTCCTTATCCGCCTCCAGTTCCAGGCTGGTGATGAAGACCGGGACCCCGGGGAGGCCAGCGGCAATCAGGTCCAGGCGCGTCTCGATGGCCTGGGGCGCCATGTAGGGTCGAGACAGGGTGGCCCCAAGGCAGATTCCCGCGACCCGACAGCCTTCAGACCGCAGCCAGGCAACGAACTCGATCATCTCCTCGATGCGACTGGTGCTGGGCAGGAGCAAGGCCTCGGAGTCACTCACCAGCAGGGCGGCGGCGGGGTCCTGTTTCTGGGCGATCTGCCAGGCGCGGGTGAGACTGTCGACGCCGATCACATCGTAGATTTCGCTGCAACTCAGCATGCCATGCAGGACCACCCACTGAGCCATCTTGCCCTGGTGGGCCTTGACGACATTGCGCACATGGTCATCGACCGCCTGCAGCAGGGCCGCACGCTCCAGGCGTCGGCAGGCGGCCGGCGCCTCTTGGAAGGCCGGGATGAAGGCCGCGTAGCCACGGAACTGCTGCCCGCGCGCTTGGGCCTCGGCAACCAGCTTGGGAGCCACGTCGGCGCCCCACTCCGCGTAGTTGCTCCAGATCAGGGCATCGGTGACGGTGACGATCTGGAACAAGCCCGGCTGGCCGATCTTCTCGCGGAATTTCAGCAGGCTGGCGCGCCCCTCGGCGGGGGAACGCTTGAGGAGGGCGCCCGCCGCGGTCTCCGGCAGGTCATCGACCAGCAGGGCAGCCGGGACCTCAACGCCCACGAGGAACGGCCGGCCCGTCTGTTCCACCGTGATCGCCGCGTCGGCCGCGGGGGCGCCAGCCAGCGTGACTTCGACCTGCAGTTCGGTCTTGCGCTCGCTCTCGATGCGGGCCAGGACTTTGGTGCGCCAGTCGTTGTCGTAGTAGTCCCCGCCGAAGACGGGCTGGTGGTTGGTTTCGATCGTGGCCAGGTCGACGTGCTCCGCGACCAGCACCGCAGTCAGGTTCCGGATTTCCAGGGTGCCACGGACTTCGGCAAGGTGGAAACTCAGCGAACTCTCGTCGGCGGCAAGGTCTTCGGAGACGGGGACGGCGACCATGCAGGGAGTCCAGGCCTCAGTCGGCTCGCTGAGGCGTAGCGCCAGGAACTTGGGCCAGGGGGCCGAATCTTTCTGCCAATAGACATGGAAGGCGTAGCCGTTGCTGATCTTGTACTCGAAGCCGAGGAAGAGGTTCCGGCCTTTAGGCAGAGGGACGGACAGCTTCTGTCGCAGTTCGAGCATCCAAGGCTGCGCATGGGCTCGCGCCACGTTGACGGTCAACACCGCGGAGGTCTCGTCCTTCCCTGGCGCAGCCACTGCGAAGGTGCCGAGATCGCCGGTGGAACGGGTTACCCAGTGCCGGGTGCGGTCGGGGCTCGCCATGAAACTGCCATTGCGCAGCAGCGGGACCCCCTCGGGGACGGTGAAGGCACCGAGCGGCAGGGAGGTGACGGCCAGCAGCGCTCCCAGCACCGCCAGCCGTGAGCGGGCCAGCCGCGCCGCACTCCGCCGATACACGTCATGATGTCTCATGCTGCCACTCCTCGCGTTTGGGGCCAGCGCCCCCGTTCCGGGTCGGTGTGACGACTCAGCCGTAAGTGACGGCCACATCTCGGCCCCGGCGGGCCGACTGGTAGATGGCCAGGATGAGGTCCACGGCCTTGCGGGCGCTACGGCCGGTGATGGAGGGGTCGCGGTTGTCCTTGATGGCCTGGATCAGGTCGGCGATCAGGAAGACGTGTCCCTGGGCGGGCACGACCTTGTTGTCGCCGGTGCTGCCGTCGTCGATGGGTTGCCGGGTAAGGTCGACGTCTTTGGCGCGGGCGTCAAACTCGGTGGCCACGGCCCAGCGGGTGATCTTGCTGCCGGTGCAGATGATGCTACCGACATCGCCATGCAGCTCGATGCGGCGGACCTCGCCGGGGTTGCAGGAGGTCGTGCCGACGATCGTGCCGAAGGCGCCGTTGCGGAATTGCAGGCAGGCGACGCAAGTGTCTTCCACCTCGATGTCGCGGACCTTATGGTCGGCACGGGCGAAGACGCGCTCGACCTCGGAGTCGACGACCCAGGTCAGCAGGTCGACGCCGTGGACGCCCTGGTTCATAAGGGCACCGCCGCCGTCGAGGGCCCAGGTGCCGCGCCACCCGGCGCTGGCGTAGTAGGCCCGGGAACGGTAGTCTTTGAGGAAGGCGTCAGCGAGGGTCATCTTGCCCAGCACGCCGGCCTTGACCGCCTGACGGATGCGGATGCTCTCGGGAAGGGTGCGGCTCTGGAAGACGCAGCCCATCTTGACGCCAGCTCGCTCGACGGCGTCGATCATGCGACTCATGCGGTCGCGGCGGATGTCCAGAGGCTTCTCGCAGAAGACGTGCTTGCCGGCGCGGGCCGCGGCAATCACCCCATCGGCGTGCAGGCCAGAGGGTGTACATACGCAGACGACATCGACAGCCGGATCGCGCACCATCTCCCGGAAGTCTTTGTAGAAAGCGCCCGCACCGTGCTCTGCCGCAAAGGCGCGCCCCTTGGGCTCATCAATGTCACAGACGGCCATCAGTTCCGCCTCAGGGCAGGCTTTGATGGCTTGCACATGAGTTGGGGCAATCACACCGCAACCGATCACGCCAAAACCGAACTTGCCGTTCCGCATGTTACTGCGCTCCTCTTGCGTCTTCTTGCGGCCGCGCTGGCCAGCACGGGCTCAGCGTCCGGGCGGCCTTGGGAAAGGAACCTCCCCGGCGGGGTCACGTCGTCAGTTTGAACGTCACTGTAATCGTGCGGCTCGCCCCGTCCAGGCCGAACGACCCGAATCCCGGTAGCGAACTCAGCGCTGCCAGCAGTTGCCGGATGCTGGCGTCCATCGGGGTAACCCCGCTGGCGCCGACGACGTGGGCCTCGACCACACGCCCGTTCGCGGTAAGCTTGAGCGAGACTCGCACGGTCGGGTTGCCCCCGCCGACTTCGCCGCGCGTCGGCTGAGCCCAGAGCCGATAGAGTTCCGCGCTGAGAGCCGCGTGCCAGCGCTGCTCGTCGTCGGCATTCTTGGCAGTGCCGCCAGGGCTGCCGCCGGGACTGCCATTCGGGCTGCCCGCTCGGCCGACGCTGGGTGTACTATCGATGCGGACGGCTTCGAGCCCCTTCTGCAGATTACCGGCAATGCGGCGCGCATCAAACGTGGGCAGTGGCGTGAGCGACCGCGGCTTAGTCGTGGGGGGGGGGCTGGTGGCTGACTTCCTGATGTCCTCCGCCGTGCGATAGGTCTTCTTGGGCGGGGTCGGCGTGGGCTTTGCCAACGCTGGCTTCTCGACTGTGGGCGGCACCGGCTTGGGCGGTACGGGCTTGGGCGGCACCGGCTTGGGCGGCACCGGCTTGGGCGCTACCGGCTTGGGCGGTACGGGCTTGGGCAACTCCGGCGGCGGCAGGACCGGCTTCACCGGGTCAGGCTTGGGGACCACGATCTTCACCGGTTCCGGTTCGGGCTTGGGCAACTCCGGCGGCGGGGGCACCGGCGGCACCGGTTCAGGCTTAGGGACCACGATTTTCACCGGTTCCGGTTCGGGCGGGGCCGGAGTCGGGGGTTCCGGCGCGGGCGGGGTCGGCTGGGGCGGTTCCGGGGTCGGGGGTTCCGGCGCGGGCGGCTCGGGGGCGGCGGGCGGCGGCGGTTCCAGGCTTGGCGATACTGCCGCAGGGGGCAGGTTCAGCGCGGCGACCGTGGCATCGTCGAGTCCGGCCACGAAGACCTCCTCGCCCAGGAGCGGGGGTGCCTCCTCATCCCGGATGAAGCCGGAGGTCAGGAGTAGGGCAAGCAGGATGGCGTGGATCGTGACCACCACCGCCAGGATCTTCCGGGTTGGTGCCTGCCAGTCTCTCATGCTTGCCTGTCTGGCCGGCGCACGCTCCGGCAACCGCCCTCAGCGCTCCGGCTGCGTCGCCAGCTTGATGCCCTTGATCCCGGCGTGGCGGACGGCTCGCATAATGTCGACGATATGCTTGTAGGGCTGCTCGCCGTCGGCCCGGATGACGGCGGCCACCTCGGGTCGCTGCAAACGAATCTCGGCCAGTCGGGTGACCAGCACCTCGATCGACATCACCTCGCGCTTGAAGAAGATTCGCCCTTCGCGGTCGAGGTTGATGATAAGGGGGTCCTGGTCGTCCCGGATCCGCTCTGCCGTATTCATCTCCGGAGGCGTGACGTCGGTCTGAAACTCCAGGACCGGGACCGTCACGATGAAGACGATCAGCAACAGGAAGGTCAGATCGATCAACGAGGCGAGGTTGATCTCCGTGACGGGCTTCAGGTGCCCCTGTCCCCTGGTGCTGAACTTGCCCATGCCGGTATTCCGTGCCGCCGCGTGCCGTTTACGGCTGGGCGTTGGTCGCGCTGTCTGTCTTCTGTAGCCTGATCTTGGCCACGAAATCGTCGGTGAAGTTATCCATCTCGATGTTGGTACGCTTCACGGCATTGAGGATAGCATTGAGTCCCACGACCGACGGGATCGCGACCACCAGGCCAACCACGGTCGTCAGGAGGGCGCCGCAGATGCCGGGGGCGAGGATGGCGAGGTCAGGCCGACCCTGCTGGGCCATACCGACAAAGGCCAGCATGACGCCCCAGACCGTGCCCAGCAGGCCGAGGAAGGGGGCGAGGGTAACAATCGTGCCAAGAGTGCCCAGACGTTCTTCGATGAGCAGGTTCTGTTTGGTCAGAACCCGCTCGATGACAGCCTGGACCTTCTGGATTTCATGGTCGGAAAGCGGTCGCGGCAGCAGTCGGCGCCGACAGTAGAGATCCACCTGGGTGGCGTCCACGGCGAGGATATTCATGATCTCGTCCAGCGCCGCGAAATAGGCTTCAGCGAGGGGACCCTCAAAATCCCGTTCGCGCAGGGACAGTTCAAGCAGTGAATCCGCGACGATGAACGGGTCCATGAAGGTGCGGCAGGCGGTGCGCACCCGGCCCAGCGAAACGGCCTTCTCCCCCATGATGCTCCAGGCATAGACGCTCAGCAACAGCAACAGCAGGACGATGCCTTTGGAGATCAGGTCGCTGGTATTGTAGGCGTAGAGGGTGCTGTTCGCGAAACTCTGCAGTTGCTGTGTGAGGCTCATCGCTGCGGGCGACCCGGTTATTGCGGGAGAGGATGCACGTCCACCAGGAGGAAAAACATCTCAATATGTTGATGTTTGGTCCTGCAGGCAAGCGGCCAGGCGGACAAAATCGGCCGGCGAGAACTGCTCGGCCCGGGCCTCGGGAGACAGTCCGGCGCGCGCCCAGAGAACACCTGCGACCGGCGCTCCGCCCAGGCGTTCGGCCAGGACTTTGGCCGCTTTCTTGCGGCGCTGCGAGAACGCGATGCCCGCCAGCTCTCCCGCCAGTCGGCGAAGCTCAGCCGGGACCACCTCGGAGTGCCGGACGAACCGCATCCAGACCGAGCCCACTTCGGGAGGCGGCCAGAAGACCTGGGGCGGCACCGAGCGGACCACGCGGACGGAGTAGCGCAGTTGCAGACGTACACTCAGGGCACCGTACTCTTTCGATCCGGGGGCCGCCCCCAAGCGCTCCGCCATCTCGCGCTGCAGCAGCACATGCAGGTCGGTGGGGGCGTTGTCAAGGTCCGCCATGGCCGCCAGAAAGACGCTGCTGCAGGAATAGGGCAGGTTGGCGATGCAGCGGAACGGCGCCGTCCCAAAAAGCCCGGCATAATCGGCCCGGCACGCATCGCCCTCGATGAGACGGAACTCCGACTGGGCGCCCAGGGACTCACGGAGATAGGCGGCTAGGCGATGGTCCAACTCGATGGCCGTGACCTGGCAGCCGGCGGCGAGTAAGAGGCGGGTGAGAACCCCGGTTCCGGGACCTACCTCCAGCACCCTCTGGCCCGGACCCGGCGCGGCGTCACGCACCAGAGCGGCAAGCAGATTGGCATCGACCATGAAATTCTGGCCGAGTCGGCGGCTGGGATGGATGCCGAGACCGGTAAGCAGGTCACGCAGTTCCCTGGCAGTCGTCATGCCAGCAAATATGGCGTGCCGGTGCCGGCGATGCAATCGGGGTGGTGAGGGCGGGGCGCAGGTCAGTTCCGTAGGTGGTGACTACTCAGGTCCTCGGGTTCAGGGGTCAGGGGTCAGGAAACGGCGAGACGGGGAAACGGGGAAACGGCGAGACGGCGAGACGGCGAGACGGGGAAACGGGGAAACGGCGAGACGGCGAGAC
>CAILKC010000715.1 GCA_903834675.1 uncultured Victivallales bacterium
CGGCGGCGGACTCGCGCGACTACACGCTGGAGGTGGTTAGCGCCCACGCGACCCCGACGCCGGGCGTCGGTAGCCACACCTATGCCTGGGGCGCTACGGTCACCGGCTCGGTCGTCGACGCTTCGGCCACCCACCATCCCACCGGCTGGACCGGCACCGGCAGCGTCCCTGCCAGTGGCAGCGCCCTGACGACGGGGGCACTCGTTCTCGCTGAGGTAGCGGGCTCGACCGCCTCCTCGATCACCTGGACTTGGGCGCCGACCCCGGCCACGGTGACCACCAGTACGCCGTCGGGTATCCTGGCCAGCGGCGCCCAAGGCGGCGGCGAGGTTGTCAGTGTGGGCGGCAGCGCCGTGACCCAGCGGGGCGTCTGCTGGAACACCGCCGGCTCGCCCACCCCGGCGGACAGCCTGACCATCAACGGCGCCGGTTTGGGCGCTTTCAGCAGCACTCTGTCGGGCCTGACGCCCAACACGGCCTACGCCGTCCGCGCCTACGCCACGAACGCCGCCGGGCCCGCCTACGGCGCGCAGCGCAACTTCCGCACTCTGGCTGCCACGCCGCTGGCGCCGCTGGTAAGCGCTCCCACCCTGACCACCCTCGCGGTCGCCTGCGCGGGCGGCGACGGCAATCCGGTCGGGACAGAGTACGCATTCAGCCTCACCCCGGCGGTGGGGGGAAACACCTGGGTGCAGCCGAACGGCAGCCTCGGCGCCGTCGCGGCCTGGCAGACTGCCGCCGTCTGGGGCACCAAGGCCGTGACCGGGCTATGCAGCGTCACCTCCTATACCTTTGCGGCCAAGGCGCGAAACGGCGACGCTGTGGAAACCGCCCTGGGGCCGGGCGCCGCTGGCACCACGCTGAACCAGGCCCCGGTCGCGGCGGCCGGCGGCCCGTACACGGTCTGCCAGGGCTCCGAGCTGGCTCTCGATGGCTCGGGCTCAACCGATCCCGATGCGGCGTGCGGCGACTCGGTCGTGACCTACGAGTGGGACCTCCGCGACGACGGCTCGTGGGAGTACAGCGGGGTCAATCCGACGCTGCCGTGGAGCGCGCTGTCGGGGTTGCCCGTGGGCTTGGCGACCGCCTTGCGCCTGCGGGTGACCGACGAGTCCGGGCTTGTCAGTACGGCGGCCAGCATCATCACGGTCACGAACGTGGCGCCGCTCATCTTGCCGGGGGCCAGCGTCGCGGTGACGATGGACGAGGACGGCGTGCCGACGTCGTGGAGCGCGCCGAGCGTGAGTGCCACGGATGTCGGCGGTGACGCGCTGATCTGGTCGAAGACGAGCGACCCGACGAATGGCACGGCCACCGTCAGCGGCACGGGGTTAGCGCCGACGACGTTCACCTACGCTCCGACGGGGAACTGGAATGGCGCGGACAGCTTCGTGGTGCAGGTGGTAGACCCCTACGGCGGCACGGACACGATCACGGTGAACGTGACGGTCAGCCCGCGGAATGATCCGCCGGTCAACACCGCCCTGCCCACGGTCACTGGCAGCCTGAAGGTTGGGCGGGCCCTGACGCTGACCCCCGGGACCTGGAACGATACGCTGGACGGCAACCTGCCAGCTTCGATCACGGTGACGCACCAGTGGCGCCGGGCGACCGATGCGGCGGGGAGCGGAGCGCAGAATATCATCGGTGCGACAGGACTGAGTTACACCTTGACCGTGGCGGACGCGCACCTGTATGTGGGTGTCATGGAAACGGCGACTGACAGTGGAACGCCTGCCCCGGGGCAGGTGGCGACGGCCGCAACAGACTGGGGCTTGGTTGGCAAGGGCGACCAAACGATCACCTTCGACGCACTGCCCGTGAAGACCTACGGGGATGCGGACTTCGCGGCCGGGGCTATGGCCACCTCTGGACTGGCCGTGAGTTACGCCAGCTCGAATCCGGCCGTGGCGACCCTTGCCGGAAGCAACCTCCACATCGTGGGTTTCGGCACGACTACCCTCACCGCCTCGCAGGCGGGCAACGCCAACTGGAACCCCGCCCCGGACGTGCCCCGCACCTTCACCGTCGGCAAGGCCACGGCCACCGTCACCCTGCTCGGCTTGGAGCAGACCTACAATGGCACGGCGCGCGTAGTCACCGCCACCACGGCCCCGGCTGGGCTGACGGTGACGATCACCTACGCCGGGGGTGCTTCCCCGCCCTCGGCGGTGGGCGCCTACGCCATCGCCGCTACGGTGGTGAACCCCAACTACCAGGGCAGCGCCGCTGGAACCCTGAACGTCGCCAAGGCAGATCAGGCCATCGTCTTCGCCAACCCCGGCGATAAGGTCTACACCGATAGCTTTGCGCTCAGCGCTACCGGCGGCGGTTCCGGCAACCCGGTGACCTTCGCGGTGACCTCAGGCCTGGCCGTTCTCGTCGGCAACACAGTCAGCTTCAGCGGCGTCGGCGGCGTCACCCTCACCGCCTCGCAGGCTGGCAACGCCAACTGGAACCCCGCCCCAGATGTACCCCGCA
>CAILKC010000716.1 GCA_903834675.1 uncultured Victivallales bacterium
CGCCGCGCCCGGCGCGCCGCCGCCGCTGGCCGCCACCCCACCGGCGCCGCCCGCCACCCCACCGGCGCCGCCCGCGCTACCCAAGGAGTCTGACTTCTACTTCCTCAACCCGTCGTCGGGGGACCCCTACCTGACGACCGTGAGTCCCCGCCAGGAGGCGCCGCGCTTCGAGGTCAGCGAGGTCCGTACCGACCTCGTGCCGCGGCTCGACCTGGCCCCCGGCCCCTTCGATGTGTTCTCGGTTCGGCGCGACTTCCCGATCCTGCAGGAGCGCGTCCACGGCAACAAACCCCTGGTGTGGCTCGACAATGCGGCGACCACCCAGAAGCCGCAGTGTGTCATCGACCGGCTCTCGCACTTCTACGAGCACGAAAACTCGAACGTGCATCGTGCGGCCCACACCCTGGCCTCACGCTCGACGGATGCCTATGAGGGAGCGCGCGAGAAAGTACGGCGCTTCCTCAACGCCTCCTCGGTACGCGACATCGTCTTCGTGCGCGGCGCGACCGAGGCCATCAACCTGGTGGCGCAGAGCTGGGGACGGCGCCACGTCGGCGCCGGTGACGAGATCGTCATCACCTGGCTCGAGCACCACTCCAACATCGTCCCCTGGCAGCAGCTTGCCGCCGAGAAGGGGGCGAGGTTGCGCGTGGCGCCGATCGATGACCGCGGCCAGGTCCGGCTCGACGAGTACGAGAAGCTGCTCAACCCCCGCACGCGCCTCGTCTCCCTCACCCACGTCTCCAACGCCTTGGGGACGATCAACCCGGTGCAGGAGATGGTCGCCATGGCCCACCGCTATGGGGCCCGCGTGCTGGTCGATGGCGCCCAGGCCGTCTCCCATCTCCGGGTCGACGTCCAGGACCTCGGGCCGGACTTCTATGCGTTCTCTGGACATAAGGTCTTTGGGCCGACTGGGATCGGGGTCTTGTATGGCCGCGCTGAGCTGCTCGACACTATGCCACCGTGGCAGGGCGGCGGTAACATGATCGCCGATGTCACCTTCGAGCGCACCGTCTACCAGCCCGCGCCGGCACGCTTCGAGGCCGGCACCGGGAGTCTCGCCGACGCGGTTGGGCTTGGGGCCGCCCTTGACTACCTTGCCCGCATCGGCATGGAGAACGTGACGCGGCACGAGCAGGAACTCCTGGTCTATGCCACCCAGGGACTGAGCTGCGTTCCCGGGCTGCGGCTCATCGGCAGCGCTCGAGAGAAGGCCGGCGTCCTCTCCTTCGTCCTCGACGGCTTCCGCTCCGAGGACGTCGGCGCCGCCCTCGACCGCGAGGGCATCGCGGTGCGCTCTGGACACCACTGCGCCCAACCGGCACTCCGCCACTTCGGCCTCGAATCCAGCGTGCGCCCTTCTCTCGCATTGTACAACACGCAGGGGGACATCGATGCCCTGGTGACCGCCCTCATGAGGCTGCACAGCGGCCAGACCAATCTGCGGCCGCAGTACCGTTGAGAGTGGTTCGTACTCCCGCGCTTCCCCCGACCCGCCCTGGGCCGAGGGGAGCGCGGTTTTTCGACCTATGCACTAACCTGCCTTAGGGGGGTATCCACTTGGCGCAACCGACCGTCACAGGTAGCGTAGGGAGGTTGGACACGGGCGCAAGTCAGCTCCGTAGGGGTTCGCTTGTCTGAGAACCGCAGAGGGTCGAGGGCCTGCCCGCCGTGGAGATCGGAAGAGCACACG
>CAILKC010000717.1 GCA_903834675.1 uncultured Victivallales bacterium
GACCTCAGCGCGAACCGAGGGCAGATAGCTCGCCCCTACAGGGCTCAAACCCATAACCATTCTATTCCCAGGGCGTTGCCCTGGGCTGGTATGGCAACGCGCCTTCAGCGCTTCAGACGGACTCTCTTATTGCACAGGTCGCAAAAAGTGCCACACTTGGTCCGGTAAAGTGCCACAAAAAGTGCCACACTGGACCGAGGAAGTGCCACACTCCAACGGGCAGTTCCACTGTGAGACCCAGGTAACGTTCTGCGGCGACGGCCCGAAGACGGCGAAAATCGCAGCCCACCCCCTGCCCTATTGCACTGTTGCGCCCCTTCCCGCGAGAGCCGTCCCCCCCCTCCCCAGTCGCGGCAGCGTGCCCATTTCCACCCCTGCGGACTGGTCCCGCCGCCGCGCTGTCCATGCGGGGCCTCGGGTGGTCCGGCGTCCACCTCGCGTTTGCTGCTAACCTCCAACAGTTCCCCGCCGCCGCTCGTCTATACATTGGAGACCGAAGACCGCGTTCCTGACGCGATCATGGTTTGGCCCCGGAGGCGGATCTCTCCCCTCCTTTTCTCCTCCGCCTCCGGGGCCTTTTTTCCCCGACATCATGGGTACGGAAGTTGCCGGGATAGTCAGCGTGGCGCTGGAGGGCGGCACCGCCTGGCACTGAGGCCGAGGCAGGATATCGTTCACGGTAAGGACGGGAGGATTCCTCCATGAAACTCACACCCGCATTCGCTGTGTCGTGCCTCGTGGCGTTCTCTGCCATGGTAGGGGTGTCTGCCGGTGCCGAGGGCGACTCCCTCACTGCCAAGGTTTCGCTCACCAAGCCCTATCCCGTGAACTTCGAGGGAGCGAAGGCTGACAAGATCGCCATTCAGTACGCAGTGATCGAGCTAGCCAAGCAGGCAGATCTCGGGTACGATTTCGAGACCTCGTTGGCCAACACGAAGCCAACCTGTACGAAGTGGATCACGCCACAGATAGAGGCGATCACGCTTCGGGAAGCCCTTGACGGGATTCTCAAACCGGAGGGCCTCACCTACGAACTCCGTGACGGCAAGGTGGTATTGAAGAAGAAGTGAGTTCCTGGCGCAGTCGGCCTGCTCACCAAGCAGTTCACGGGTAGTCTCGCCACGGATGGCGTGCTCGCACGGGACGTGGCCATGCGCCTCCTCGTCCTTGCCGACAACGACGCCTTCACCTGGGCAGGCCCGCACCAGCCCGTCGATCTGGTCATCTCCTGCGGCGACGTATACGACCCACTAATTCTGACCGCCGCCAAGGCGTGCTCTGCGACCCGGATCGTGGCCGTCAAGGGCAACCATGACCTGCCGTCAACGTTCCCGCCGCCGATTGTGGACCTGCACCTCGAAGTGGTCACGCTGCCCAACGGCCTGCGCATCGGCGGGTTCAATGGCTCGTGGCGTTACAAGCCACGGGGCAACTTCCTCTACAGCCAGGAAGAAGCGGCGGCTCTGATCGGGCAGCTCCCGCCCGTGGACATCCTCGTCGCCCACAATTCCCCGCAGGCGTCCACGAGCGGGATGCGGACACCCATCAAGGCTTCACGGCGCTCTCCGACTACATCCGCAGGCACTCGCCAAGGCTGCTGATCCACGGGCACCAGCATGTCAACCGGGAGACCCTGGTTGGCGGGACACGGGTGGTGGGCGTGTTCGGGAGTATGGTTGTGGAGATCGCTTAGCGTGCCCCGAGAAACCAGGCATAACTTCAGGATGGAGTCGCAGGAATCCAGCCTGTCTGCCAACTGACCATCTCGCTGCTTGACAGCAGGCCCCGGATATGGTGACGGGTGCTCGTCTCAGGGAACGTGCGGCTGAAAGAAGCTCCACCACATCATCCAGGCCGTCATGCCGTGGACGAACAGCCACCTCCACCATTTCATCTTCCCGGACACGCTCTACTCCGACCCGACGTTCTACACTGAGGAAGACCCTGGCCTGATGCAGATCCGGGACGAGTCCGAAGCCGTGCTGAGCAAAGTTGCGGTGACCCACGGCTGCTTTTTTGCCTACCTCTCCGTTGCCTGTGTCTCTGCCGGTTGCGCGGCAAGGCAGATGCGGCCCTTCTCGGTCAGACGGTAGCGTTGCAGGCTGCTGCGCGGCTTGTCGGGGATGGTCATCTCGACCGCGCCAGATGCCAAGGCCGGTAGGAGGTACCGTTCGCGGAAATTGGCCTGGCTCCTGAGGTTCAGAGCAGCCTGGGCCTCCTGGCGGCTCATCGGCAGGTGCAGCACTGCCAGTAGCTTCCCGACTTCACCTGTGACTTCACCTGTGACTTCACCTGTGACTTCGCCTGCGACTTCGCCTGTGACCTGCTGGGTGGCTGTCGCGGTGTATGCGGATTGCGCCGCCTTGCGGAACGTGATCAGGAAGCCCCCGGTGGACTCCTCCAGGGTGGGTTCGGGCAGTCCGGCGTCCTTGCAGGCGTCCAGCATGCGCTGGATGCCGCTGCCGTAGCGCTCGATGATCTCAAGGTCGTAGAAGACCTGGGCGATCAGCTTGTTGCGCGGCCTGGATGCGTGCGTGCGCCGGTACAAGTCCTCGATGGTGACGCCAAACGGGAGGAAGCCGGGACTCCAGATGCGGATGTGATCGTCGAAGACCTTGATCTGGATGTCGGCGGTGTCGCCGTAGTCCCGGTGGCAGACGGCGTTGAC
>CAILKC010000718.1 GCA_903834675.1 uncultured Victivallales bacterium
CCGTCTGGCGCAAGGCGGAATCGAGATGCGGTACCTGAGCGTCTCTTCCGCCCGCAGGGCGTGGAGGTCGGCGGGCCGTCATGCCTGAGGGCAGGACATCCGCCGTCTCTGGATGGGGATACGGCGGGGACCGCCGGCTCCAGGGCGGGATGGCGCCAGGCGGACCAGAGATGCCGTCCGCAAGCCACTTTACAGGGTTCAGCCAGGCACGATACCGATTCCGACCCCGATTTCTGCACAGCTTCTGAGTCGTCACCACCTACGGAGCTGACTTGCGCCCCACGGTTTGGGGACGTCTTGCAGTCTGCCTGCCAATGCGTTACTGTACCCTCCAGTGGATTTTGCTGTAGTAATCCGATAGTGATAGTTGGCCAAGGAGAAAGTCATGAGAGACGCGCGGCGGTATTCGACTCTGGCAGTCAGTCTGGGCTGTGCATTGGTGTTTCTCGGTTTGCAGGGTTGCACCTACCTGACGTACCGCGGTCAGGACGCCATGGAGATCATGGATCTTGGCGTGACGGTCTCCCAGAAGCCGGGGTTCGCCCTCTACTACGACTTCATTCCGATCATCCCCATTGGGGTAGGCTACGTGGACGGGTACTTCCTGGGCCTGGGAGGTGGCAAGGCGGGGGCTATGAAGCATTACGAGAAGAGCTACGGGGCGATTCTGTGGGGTCAGGAAGAGGTCGGGTTCGGGGTCTACGACACGGCGGTTCCGGAGTCGGTGCGCTTCCAGCGGACGGGCGCCATCGGTCTGTCCCAGGGACCGGTTCCCGGGCCGGACTACATGATCTCCTGTCCGCACTACCTGCACCTCGGCTGGATCGGGGTGGTGGCGAGCCCGCGCTACCTGCAGATCATCGATTTCATCCTCGGCTTCAGCACTCTTGATATCTGCCACGACGACGGCACGGAGAGGGGCTCCTGGAGCGCGGCTCCAGTGGCGGCGGCTCCGGCGCCCTGACCTGACCTATCATTGTATAGTCTGGCTGCCCTTGTGAGTGTGGTGCGACTTCGCCCGCACGCCTTGGGCAGCGGCGGCATAAGGATGCGGCAACGTGGCAAACGCGAATGCAGCAAGCGGTTCAAGCACAGGCAACCGGGGGGTCTGCAGCACCTGCGGCAAGGTGACCCCGGCACACCACGAGTTTCGGACGAACACGGTGGTGCTGGTTAAGGACTGCCCGGACTGCGGCGTCACCGAGACCGTCGTCTCGACCAACGTTGAGCGCTACCGCCAGAAGCGCGAGTTGACGGGTTACACGGGCGAAGCCGAGAAGACCTGCGGCCTGAACTGCCTATCGTGCAAGGCCCACAAGCCCCCGACGCTGGTCTTCCTTGACGTCACCAATCGTTGCAACATGAATTGCCCCATCTGCCTGGCGAATATCCCGGCGATGGGTTTTCGCTTCGATCCGCCCCGGGCCTACTTCGAGCACATCTTTGCGCATCTGAGCAAGATCAATCCGCGGCCGAAGATCCAGCTCTTCGGGGGTGAGCCGACCTGTCGCGAGGACCTGATTGAGCTGATCGAGATGGCTCGCGATACCTACGGCCTGGAAGCGCGCGTCGTGACCAACGGTATCCGGCTTGCCGACGAAGAGTACTGCAAACGGCTGCTGGCGACGGGCTGTCAGCTCATGTTCTCTTTCGACGGGCGCAGCCCCGAGATCTACGCCAAGACCCGGAAGAGCACCGGGGCCTACGACAAGAAGCTCGCGGCGCTCGAGAACGTGCGCAAGCACCGCAAGTCCAAGATCACCCTGATGGTCTGCGTCGGCGAAGGGATCAACGATGCCTACCTGGCCGACCTGGTGCAGTACTGTCACGAGGGCCGCGACTTCATTGCGGCGATGGACCTGATTCCGCTGACGGCGCACTGGGGGCCGGAGGAGATCGAGGCGCACAGCGCCACCATCGAGGACGTCGAGCGCATCATGGCCAAGGAGGTGCCGGGGACTGCCTTCTTCCCGGCGGCCATCATGTATCGGTTTGAGACCCTGCGCGCCACCTTCCCCGTCGGCCGGCTCACCTTCGGCGGCGCCCATCCTAACTGCGAGTCGGTTAGCGTCATGATCTCTGACGGCACGAAGTACGAGCCGCTGACCAACTACTTGACCCGGCCGCTGGACGATGTGGTGGTGGATCTCCTCGCCTTGGACCAGCGCCTGGGCGAGACCCTGCCGCGCAGCCTGCTCGGCCGTCTGTTCGGTCGGAAGGGCCGCCAGGCCGTCTACGCTCGGGCGCTGTACCGCCTGGCTCGTCGCAGCCTGAACCTGCCGGCGATTTTCGGCGGCACCACCAAGGTCAAGATGGCCAAGATCGTCTGGGGCCTGCTCCAGGGGCGCAAGTTGAAGCACCTGCTGCGGCAGCACACGCGGGTTCACGGGCTTCTGCGGGTGATGGTTCTGCCCTTCGAGGAAAAGGAATGTGTCGAGGCAGCCCGTCTGGTCGACTGCCCGGCCCAGTTTGCCTATGAGCATCCGGTGACCAAAGAGGTTCGTCTCATGCCCGTGTGCGCCTGGGTGATCCATAAGAACCCCATCCTGCGCGAGACCGCGGCCCGCTATGGCGTCGACCTGCAGACTGGCAGCGACGGGCTGGCCGCGTTGCAGAAGGGCGCGGATGCCGACGCTGTGGTCGGCTGAGCATCACACCATGCAGCAGACGAGCAACAGGGTCGAAACGGGCTTTCCTGCCGCGCCGGAGGTGCCCGCAGCCGAGGGCGCCGCAGCCTTGTTTGCCAGCGGCCGGGCCCGTGAACTCTTCGCCGGCATGGATGCCGACGCGCCGCTGTTGGACGGGCGCTCCCGGCCCTATGTCAACCTGGACAATGCGGCGACGACCCCGCCCCTGCGCTGCGTTCTGGACCACCTGTACCGCTGCGCGGGATGGTACGGCAGCGTCCACCGCGGCACCGGGTTCAAATCGCTGCTCTCGAACGAGGCTCTGCATCTCAGCCGTGAACGGGTCGGGGCTTTCGTCGGCGCTGACCCGGCCTATCACACCGTCGTCTTCTGCGCCAACACCACCGACGCTTTGAACCGGCTCTGCAACCGCTTTGAACTGCAGCCCGGGGAGATGTTCCTGAGCACGATTGTGGAGCACCACTCCAATCTGCTGCCCTGGCGCTTCAAGGGCCAGGTGGATTACGTTGGCGCGAAGTCGCCCTGCGGCATGGTTGACCTTGAGGATCTCCAGGCCAAGCTGCGCCAGCACCACGGCAAGGTCCGCTTGGTGGCCGTCAGCGGCGCCTCGAATGTGACGGGGCTGATCCCGCCGCTGGCGCAGATGGCGCGCCTGGTTCATGCCCATGGGGCGCAATTGTTGGTCGATGCCTCGCAACTGGTCGCGCATCGCCCCATCGTCATGGGCTGCGCCACCGACCCCGAGCGTATCGACTTCATGGTTTTCAGCGGCCATAAGATGTATGCGCCCTTCGGCAGTGGGGTGCTGATCGGTCCCCGCGACTTCTTCGCTGCCAGTCGGCCCAGCCTGGTGGGCGGCGGGGCGGTGCGCCTCGTCACTCTCAGCGACATCGAGTGGGCCGAGGTTCCCGACAAGGAGGAGGCCGGTACGCCCAACCTGCTGGGCATCTGCGCCCTGAGCCGGGCCATGGAGACCCTGACTGAGATCGGCATGCAGAAGATCGCCGACCATGAGCAATCTCTCACCCGTTACACCTTGGCCAGGCTTGAGAAGATCCCCGGTATCACGATTGTCGGGGGTTGCCAGATGGTGAACCTGACCCAGCGTTTGGGGGTCATTCCGATCCAGGCCGAGGGCTACAATCACGCTCAACTCGCCGCCATCCTGGGCTACGAGTGGGGTATTGGCGTGCGCAACGGCTGCTTCTGTGCGCATCCCTACATCAAGCACCTGCTCGGGGTCAGCGACGCGGAATTGGACGGCTTTCTCGAGGAGCTGAGAGGGGGGCGGCAGAGGTTGCTCCCCGGCCTGGTGCGCATCAGCCTCGGGCTGCACAACACCCCGGCCGATATCGACTACCTCGGCACGGCGCTGGAGACCATCCTGCGCCATGGCCCCCAGGCGACCTACCGCTTTGACGCCGCCACCGAGAGCTACTCGCCCGAAGGCTTCCAGTTCGACTTCGCACCCTACCTACGCTTGTAGCGCCAAGGTCGGCGTCAGGGCAGGCTGCGACGCCGTAAACGGAAGCCAGAGTTCGGTGGCAAGATTCCTCATACGCACCTACGGCTGCCAGATGAACGAGCGCGATTCGGAGTTGCTCGCCTGTCTGCTGCGCGACCATGGGCATTTGCCGACGGAGTCCGAAGAGCAGGCTGACATCATCCTGGTGAATACCTGCAGCGTTCGGGACCAGGCCGAGCGTAAGGCGATCGGCAAGATCGGCTTGTTCAAGCGCCTCAAACGCCAGAAGCCAGGGCTGGTCATCGGCCTCATCGGCTGCATGGCCCAGGCCTATGGACACACCCTGCTCGAACAACTGCCGCACGTAGCCCTGGTTGTCGGCCCGGACCAACTCCACGACATCCCGGACTTGGTGGACGAGGCTCTCAAAGGCGCCCAGGCCGTGGTGGCCACCCAGGTCCGCGAGGAGCTTCCCGGTGACCTCTCGGCACACGGGCCCGACCAGGTCTCCGCCAGCGTTGCCGTCATGCGGGGTTGCGACCAGTTCTGCTCCTATTGCATCGTTCCCCAGACGCGGGGTCATGAGCGCAGTCGGCCGGTCGAGGACATCGTGCAGGAAGTGGCGCAGTTGGCGGCCCGGGGCACCCGCGAAGTCCTGCTGCTGGGCCAGAACATCACCGCCTACGGCCTGGCCGAGGCCCGCCGCGCCGGCGCCCAGGCCGCGCCGACGCCGCGCTTTGCCGACCTGCTGCGCGCCGTGCATGCAGTCCCCGGCATCGAGCGCCTCCGTTTCACCTCACCCCATGTCCGCTTCATGGACGCGGACTTTGTGGACTGCGTGTGCTCGCTCCCGAAGGTCTGCAAAGCCTTCCACATCCCCGTCCAATCGGGGTCGGATCGCATCCTGCGGCTGATGCACCGTGGCTATACAGCGGCAGACTACCTGGGGGTCGTGGACGCCATTCGGAGCCGCCTGGGCAGCGTCACCTTCTCCACCGACGTGATCGTCGGCTTCCCCTCCGAGACCGAGGCTGACTTCGCGGCCACGCGGGAACTCATGCAGCGGGTCGGCTTCGACATGGCCTACATCTTCAAGTACTCGCCCCGGCGCGGCACTCAGGCCGCCGAGAAGTATGCCGATGACGTCCCGGCCGAGGTTAAGCTGCAGCGCAACCAAGTGCTCCTTGATGACCTGGAAGCCAGTGTCGCTGGGCGTAACCAGGCCTACGTCGGGCAGTGCGTCGAGGTGCTCGTCGAGGGCCCGAGCCGACGCAATGCGGCGCGCTGGCAGGGGCGTTCAGACACCAACAAGGTCGTCATCTTCGACCCCGTCGGCGCGCTCAGTCCGGGGGCCTTGGTGCGGGTAGCCATCGAGCGTGGCACCTCCCACTCGCTCTTCGGCAAGGTGCTCGCCTGAGGCTCCTCGCTGGCGCGGGGGTGCATGACATCCTTGTCGGGTACCTACTCAGAATCTGTGAAGAAAACGACCTGTGCAATAAGAGAGTCCGTCTGAAGCGCTGAAGGCGCGCTGTCATACCAGCCCAGGGCAGCGCCCTGGGAATAGAATGGTTATGGGTTTGAGCCCTGTAGGGGCGAGCCATCTACCCTACCTTCGCGCCGAGGTCGCATGGTCCGCCCCTTCAGGGCTCAATCTTCGCTGTGGACGGGTTCCCATGGCGTTGCCCTGGGCGCCCGAAACGCCCCCTTGGGGCTGAATACCACCGAACCCTTGTATGAGACTTGCAG
>CAILKC010000719.1 GCA_903834675.1 uncultured Victivallales bacterium
CCGCCACTTTCTCAGCGAGGTCAGGCGCCTCAGCCCCAACACTCCGGTCACATTGTGTGCGGAGTCGGCGCGGATGTGGGAAGTGCTGGGCGGGGAGATCGGGCAGACGCCGTGGAACTACGTCTGCAACTGCGGCCCGCAGTGTACGCCGGGTCTGCGGCGTCTCGACACCGTGGCCGGTCCCGATGCGGAACGTGTCCGCCAGGCCGTCGCCGCCGACCGCATCCCCTGAAGTCCGCCGGGCGCCAGGAGGGGGCGCCCGGTGCGCTTACAGGTAGCGCCTGAAATCCAGCAGCAGGCGCAGGAGCAGCGCCCCGATCCCGGCAAAAGCCAGCAGGGCGGCCGCCGCGGCCAGTCGGCTCGGGCCGGCCTCGGGCGCCTTTGGCTTCTCGGCCTCTGGCGCCTCCGCGGCCGACGCCGCCGCGCTCGCGTCGGCCGCGTCGGCGGTTGAGGTCTCGTCCTCTTTCCCCTTGCCGGGCTTCTGGATCCGCAGGCTCTTCTTCTTGCCGATGGAGACCGTCTGATCGGCAGGCGACACCACGATGGTGGCCGACGCCGCATCGGCCCCGGCTTCGGCGGCCGCCGCCGTGGGCGGGCGCACCGGCGTCACCGCGATGGTGGCCGCGGAATCCGTCTGCTCGACGGGCGGAGGCGGAGCTTGCTTTTCCCCGAGTCCGGGGGGGAGGACCAGCTCACGCTTGCCCGGCTTGACCTCGTCCTCTTTCTTCAGCTTCAGCGTTATCTTCGCTTTTTCGGCGGCCGCCGCCGGCGCGCTCGCCGGTAGCGTCTGAACGCCCACTTGCGTCTCGTCCTCGGCGGAGACAACGGCTGGCGGCTTGGTCGTCGGCAGCCCCGGCGGCCGGATCCTGACGGTGGCGCCCGACTCCGATTCGGCGGTCGAGGCAGACTTCACCCCCGGTCCACCCAGCCGGACCTTGAGTGCGGGCGAGCCCCCCTTGGCGGCGTCTGTCGGCACACCTGACGCACGAGCCGACGCGGCGGGCGCGGCAGGCGCGGCAGGCGCGGCAGGCGCGGCGGGTGCGGCGGGCGCGGCAGGTACGGCGCGTGCGACCGGCGGGGCCGCTTCCGTCGGCATGCGGATCTTCAGGGTCGACGTCCCCCCATCCTGGGCAGAGGCGGGCATCACCCCGGGAACCGCGGCGCCTGTGGCGGCCGACGTCGGCGGGGTCGCGGCCGGGGGCCGGATCTTCAGCGTGGCCGTGGCGACCTTGCCGCCTAGCGAGGGGGTCGGCCCGGGCGCCGACGGCGGCCGGGAGGGCTTCTGGACCTGAAGCTTAATGGTGGAGGTGCCGGTATCGTTGAAGGCTGACGCGACCTGAGTCTGGTCCGGCGCTGACGCCTCCGGGGCGGCCATCTCAGCGATGGTCTCCGCCGAAACATCGACTTTGATCGTCGACGTGGCGCGCTTGGCTTGTGGCGGCGGCGTTTCCGGCGTCGGGGCGCGCTCCGGAGCCTGGACTTTAAGGGTCGAGGTGGCGCGTTTCTCCTCCGGGGCCGGAGCCGCTACGGGGGCGGCCGGGGGCTGCACCTTGAGGGTCGAGGTGGCGCGCGTGCCGGGCGGGGCACCGACGGCCGGCGGCGGGGGCACGGCCAGGGTGTCGCCGGCGGGGCGCGATGGCGCGGGCGCAGCCTGCCCCTCGGGGACGACATTCTGCAGCTCGGACCGGGTGTTACGCACCACCTTCAGCCGCACGGTCTCTGTGCGCCTCGGCTCCGTGCCGGCGCCGACGGGGGCGAGTGCGCTGGACGTCTCGTCCGGCGATTGGACCCGCCGGAGCTTTCCCGTGGACGTGTCGCGCCGCATCATCGGATCCGCAATCGACGCGGTGGACCCGGGCTCGGCGCTGGGTGGCGGCGGCGCCGGGGGCGGCGCAAAGGCGACCGTCTTGTCTGCCGCGGCATCCCCCGCCGTTTTGCGCTGGCGGCTGGTCTCGGTCTTTAACCGGTTGGTTTCCGATTTTCCGAGCTTGGGCGCGTGCGGACTGGAGGGGACGTTATCTGCCATCAGTGTGCTCCTGCTAGTGCGACAATAATAGTGGCTGGCGGGCCACACTGCAAGTCCTGGCTAATCGCTTGACAGCAGTTGCCCGTCTTCTCCAAGGGCTCTATATTACCGGCTGTTTCGGATGGTTCTGCCGTGTCGTGCCCCGATCGGGTCCGACATTGTGCCAGCTTCCGGCAACGGCAGACGATACATGGGTACAGCAGTGCCTGCTTGCGGTCGGTCCGAGGAAGCCAGAACCGCCACGGGGCGGATGGTAAGGGTCGGCCGGACCTTAAGGGGCGCGGTGTTGACCGCGCGTAAAGCAGGCCACGAGAACAGCGGAAAGGGCCTGGACGTGCAGAAGACAAGCATCACCGACCTGTTGGAAGCCGGCGTTCATTTCGGGCACCAGACCAAACGCTGGAATCCGAAGATGAAGCCGTACATCTACGGCACCCGCAACGGGATTACGATCTTCGACCTGACCATCACCATGCGCCACCTCTCCAGCGCCTGCGACTTTCTGCGCGAGACGGTTGCCGGCGGCGGCAGCGTGCTCTTCGTCGGCGCCAAGCGTCAGGCTCAGGAAGTGGTACGTGAAGCCGCCGAGCAGTGCGGCATGTTCTTCATGTGCGACCGCTGGCTCGGCGGCACGCTGACCAATCAGCGCGTCGTTCTCAGCCGGGTTGCTCACCTCAAGAAACTGCAGGAGATGGAGACCGATGGGTCGCTTACCAGCCTGCCGAAGAAGGAAGTCGCCGGTCTGCGGCGCGAACGCCAGAAGCTGGAACAGACCTTGCGCGGCATCGCGGAAATGAAGGGTTTGCCGGCAGCCATGGTGGTGGTCGATGTCGGCCGCGAGGACATTGCCGTGCGCGAAGCGGCGAAGCTGGGCATTCCGGTGGTGGCGCTGGTGGACTCCAACTGCGATCCGGGGAACGTGGACTTTGTCATTCCGGGCAACGATGACGCGCTGCGCGCCATCAAGGTAGTGATCGACGCTCTGGCGGCGGCCATCCACGAGGGAGCGGGCGTGCGCTCCAAGTCCGGGGACGCTCCCGCGGCAGTTCCGGCAAGGGCCAGCAGCAGCCGTGAAGAGGCGGCGGCACCCGTAGCGGCACCCGTAGCGGCGGCACCCGAGGCCGCTGAAGGCGCGGTGGCCGCGTCCGCGGCTGGCGAGCCTGCTGCGGACGGCAAGGGCTGAGCCGTGACGGCATGATGTGGCCCCGAGGGGCCGGCGTACGGACCCATTGAACTCAGGAAGGGAAGCATCTCATGGCTGCGATCAGCGCCAGCATGGTGAAGGAATTGCGTGATCGGACCGGGGTTGGAATGATGGACTGTCGCAAGGCCCTGGAAGCGGCCGGCGGTGATACGGAGCTTGCCATCGAGCACCTCCGCAAGTCCGGCATTGCCAAAGCGGCAACCAAGGCGGGGCGCACCGCCCGGGAAGGGCGGCTGGTCAACGTCATCCGTGACGGCGCTGGCGCCCTGGCCGAGATTCTCTGCGAAACCGACTTCGTGGCTAAGACCAACGAATTCCAGTCCTTCGCCGTCGCCGTAACGGAAAAAGCGCTCACCGGGTTTCCCCAGGATGGCGACATCAGCGCCGCCTTTGGCGAGGCGATCCGCGAATCGCTTACCGAACTGATTGGCAAGATCGGCGAGAATATGCAGGTGCGGCGCGTGCTGCGCTGGCAGACGACGGGCCAACTCGGCGCCTACCTGCATATGGGTGGCAAGATTGGCGTCATGGTCGACGTCGAAGGACCGGCGGATAAAGCTCTGTTGAGTGACATCTGCATGCACATCGCGGCTTTCAGCCCGCAGTACATTACGCCGGAGCAGGTGCCGGCGCAGATGGTGGCGAAGGAGAAGGAGATCGCGGCGGCCCAGGTAGAAGGCAAGCCGGCGAATATGGTCGAGAAGATCGTTGCCGGCAAGATCAATAAGTGGTATACAGAGGTGTGCCTGATGCAGCAGCCTTGGATCCGCGACGACAAGACCGCGCTGGCCAAGGTCGCCCCGCAGATCACGGTCAAGCGCTTTGTGCGCTGGCAGATAGGCGAAGCGCTCTGAGGGGTGCCGGACGGCGCCTGCGAGTAACTGAGGGCGGGGGGCAACGCCATGGCTGAGAAGGCCTTCAAGCGAGTTCTGCTGAAGCTCAGCGGTGAGTTGCTGGGGGGCGCTGGGGGGCAGGGCCTTGATCCGGGCGCCACGGCCGTCGTGGTTGAACGGGTGCGCGAGGCTATCGACCTGGGGGTACAGGTCGCCCTGGTTGTGGGGGCGGGGAATCTGTTCCGCGGCCTGGGGGCCAGTCGGCGTGGCATGGACCGCGGTTCTGCCGATGCCGTGGGCATGCTGGCGACGGTGATGAACGCTCTGGCCTTGCGCGATGCCTTCGAGGGCCAGGGCGTTGCCGCCGACATCCAGAGTGCGATCGGCATGACGGGTATCGTGGAGCCGTTTGATCAACGGCGCGCCTGCGGGCTGCTGGATGCCGGCCGCCTGGTACTTTTCGCGGGCGGCACGGGTCACCCGTTCTTCACCACCGACACCACGGCGGCGCTGCGGGCCTGTCAGATTGGGGCAGACGTCATTCTCAAAGGCACCAAGGTAGACGGCATCTACTCCGCCGATCCGGCTACGCATCCGCAGGCCGAGCGCTATGCCCGGATCTCCCATACCGAGGCCCTGGCCCGGCGGCTGGGGGTGATGGATTCGACGGCCTTCTCGCTGTGCATGGACAACCGAATCCCGATCCTAGTGTTTCGCTTTGGCGTCCCGGGCGAACTCGCCCGCCTCTTGACAGGGGACCTTCGGTCGGCAACCTTGGTGGATGCAGACGCCTAGACGTTGAGCCGCGGTTGAGGACAGGGGGCCCTCGGGTTGGGTGGCCCCGCCAGTGCAAGGGGACGTACCATGGCTGACATCGAACTACTGCTTGAAGAGACGCAGGAGAGCATGGACACGGCCGTTGAGGCCATGAAGCGGACCTTCGCTGGGATTCGCACCGGCAAGGCGTCGCCGGCCCTGGTGGAGGGGCTCATGGTAGAGTACTATGGGACGCAGTCTCGTCTGCGGGATATGGCCAGCATCACGGCTCCAGAACCGCGGTTGCTGGTGATCCAGCCCTGGGACCAGTCTGCGGTCAAGAGCATCGAGAAGGCCATCCTGGGGTCGACCCTCGGAATCAGCCCGGTTACGGACGGTCGCGTCATCCGCCTGCCGATACCGGAACTCAGCGAGGAGCGGCGTAAGGACCTCAGCCGGCTGGTGCATAAGCGTGCCGAGGAGGCGCGCATCGAGATTCGCACGCTCCGCCGGGATGCCAACGAGGCGGCGAAGAAGGCCCAGAAGGCAGCCAAGATGACCGAGGACGAGTTGGCGGCAATGACCAAAGACATCCAGGAACTGACGGACGCCAGCATCGCCAATGTCGATGCGCTGCTCGGGAAAAAGGACGCGGAGTTGATGCAGGTGTGACCTGGCGCGGGGGCAAGCCCGTGGCCTGATCGTGTCCCGCCCGACGGCACCCCACCGCGGCCTGGACCCTGCGCCCTGAAAGGGGTGCCGTGGCGCTCGCGGGTAGCCATCCGGTGGTGAATGTCCCCCTTCAGCCTCTTGGTCGCCAGCGGAGGAAGCTCTGCCTGTGAGTTCGTCTGCCCTCTATCTCAGCACCCGTGGTCACACCCGTGATGTCAGTTTTCGCGACGCGGTCCTGATGGGTCTGGCCACGGACGGCGGGTTACTGCTGCCCGAGGCTATCCCCACGGTGCAGCCCCTGCTGCAGCGCTGGCAGGCCCTGCCCTACGCGGCCCTCGCCCGGGAGGTCATGCGCCCCTTCATCGGCGACAGCCTCGACGAGGCGGAACTCTCCACCCTGGTGGACCGCAGTTACGCCACCTTCACCCATCCCGACATCTGCCCGGTCGTGCCGGTGGGACCCGTACATGTCGTGGAGCTTTTCCACGGCCCGACCCTGGCTTTCAAAGACGTTGCCCTGCAGTTTCTGGGGAACCTCTTCGAGCACCTCCTCGGGGAGACCGGCTCAGGGTTGAACCTGCTTGGCGCCACCAGCGGCGATACCGGCAGCGCCGCCATCGCCGGGGTACGCGGGAAGAAGAACATTCACGTCTTCATCATGCATCCGCATGGCAAGGTGAGCCCCATTCAGGAGCGTCAGATGACGACCGTCCTGGATGACAATGTGCATAATCTGGCGATTGAGGGCACCTTCGACGACGGCCAGCGGGTGCTCAAGTCGGTGTTCAACGACTTGCCTTTCAAGCAACGCTATCGGTTGGGGGCGGTGAACTCGGTGAACTGGGTGCGGGTGCTGGCGCAGATTGTGTACTATTTTCATGCCGCCTTCCGGGTTCAGGAACGCAGCGGCTGCCGCCAGGTGCAGGTGTGCGTGCCTACGGGTAATTTCGGCGACATTTTCGCGGGCTATGTCGCCCTGCGCATGGGGGCGCCGATCAGCCGCCTGATCCTGGCGACGAACGAGAACGACATTCTCGCCAGGTTCTTCAACACCGGGGTCTACTGCAAGGGTCCGGTGCAGCAGACCACGAGTCCATCCATGGACATCCAGGTGGCCAGCAACTTCGAGCGCTACCTCTACTACCGGACCGGGGCCGATCCTGCCGCCGTGTGCATGCTGATGGATCGCTTCACCGCGACGGGCGCCCTCACCGTCGAGGGCGCCGATGATCTTTTCGCTGCCGGGCGCGCCACCACTGCGGAGACCACGGACGCCATTCGACGCTACTACCGGCAGTATGGCTACCTGCTCGATCCGCATACCGCCGTTGGGGTGGCGGTGGCTGAGAGGTTCTTGCGGCGCGAGGAGCCGATGATCTGCCTGGCCACGGCGCATCCAGCGAAGTTTCCGGCCGCGATTCACACGGCGCTGGGCGAGGATGTTGCCCGGCACCCGCGCATTGACGGCCTGCTGGACCTGCCCACGCGTTGCACCGTACTGTCGGCCACCAGCGCGGCGGTCCAGGAGTTCATCCGGCAGACGCTCGGTTGACGCCGCGGCCGCGGCCCCCGTCAGTCGTGTCCGACGCGGCCCCTGGCACGTGGCTGGACCGAGTCATAAGGAGGGCGTGATGAGACGCGAGGTACGCTGGGAGCGGATGTTTCCCGATGAGTTGGAGGCGGCCTTCGCCGCCTGCCCGGTCGCCTACTTTCCCTACGGCCTGTGCGAACCGCACGGTCCCCATTGCGCCCTTGGCCTGGACGCGCTCAAGGCGCACGGCGTGGCCTGCCGCGCGGCCCGCGCTCACGGCGGCATCGTTGCCCCGGTAGACTACTGGCATTGCCATGAGGTCGGTATCTACGGCTCCTGGTCCATGAAGTATGTGGGCGAAGTCAAGCGCAACTGGCTGACCAGCCTGCCGCCCTGGCAGCATTTCCGCAATGTCTGCTACCATGTGCGTACGGCGGACAGCCTGGGGTTCCATGCCGCCATCTTCTTCACCGGACACTACGGCCCCAACTGGCAGGACCTGAAGACGGTGTTGAAGCTGCTCCAGCCGCACGTGGGAACGCGTCTTTACGGGTTGCCGGACTGGGAGGCGAACACGCCTGGCTTTGATCACGACGGCAAGAGCGGCGGCGATCATGCGGGCAAGGTGGAGACCTCGCTGCTCTGGGCCTTGGAGCCTGAGTGTGTGGACCTGTCGCGGGTGCCGCCGGTGGACCAGCCCGGGACGCACCTGGCCATGGGCGCCACCTGTCGGCTGGCCAACCGCCTGACCGGCGAGCGGATGGTCCAGGACGAGGTGCGCTGGCTGGGAGCCAAGGCGGCGGAACTGCTGGCCGACTACGAGCGTGACCAACCGCCACACCGGCGGCTGACGTTCGAGCAGGTTGAGGCACTCTGGGAGCAGGCCATCCGACCCGTGGTCAAGGACTTCGCTTCCATGAAGCAACTCGGCCCCGGCCAGGACCCCGTGCCGGAATCCTCGGTCTGGTACGCGAATTGGCGAATCCCGGAGCGCGCCTGACCCCTATGGACTTGTTTACCATCGTCAGGCCGGAACACCTGAATCACTATGGCCATTTGTTCGGTGGCCAACTGCTGAAATGGGTCGACGAATTTGCCTACCTCGTCGGGGTGCGTGAGTTCCCCGGCGCACGCTTGGTCACCCGCGCCATGGACGAGGTGTCGTTTACGCACGGCGTGCAAGTGGGCTCCACGCTCCGCTTCAGCATCTGCCGGAGCAATCTTGGGACCACCAGCGTGAGGTACGCGGTAGACGTTTTCGCCCAAGAGTGCGGGAAGCTCGACGAGTATCACGTATTTCGGACCACCATCACGTTCGTCTGCATTGGGGCAGGGCACGAGAAGCAAGCGCTGCCGACGCCTGTGGACGGCAGCGGTTCGCGGCGGCCGCCGGGAGGCCGGGAGTGAGCGCCTAGAGCGAAGGCCCGGTGTGGCAGTATGGTAAAGCGCCGGGCAGTGCGTTTTTCGCCGCCTGCGAGAGGCGTCTGCCCGGCGCCCGCCCGGCGGGCCGCTTGGAATGATACGGCAGGAGCAACGAGACCGTGAGGCTGGCCCCGAAGGAGAGTCCCGTGCCGAGCTGGGTCCGCAGGCAGTGGCAGAAAGCGCCGCGCTATGTTCTGACGGCGGTGGCGCTGGGTTTCGTCTGCTGCCTGCCCGCGCATCTGGCGTACACGCAATACGCCCTCCGGCGCGACGCTATCCAGGCCCTCATCGGCGACGCGCAGAGCCGCGCCGGCCTGGCGGCGGTGTTTCTCAGCGACCGTCGCGATGAAGTGCATAAACTGGTGGAATCTGGCGGGTTGCAGCGACCGGCCGTCCGGCAGGCGGAAGGAACGGACGGCCTGGATGCGGTTGGGGAGTCTCTGAGGGAGTTCGGGAGGGAGCACTCTCTGGGGAGCAAGCCCTGCTTCGCGCTCCTGGTATTCCTCTCCAAGAGCGGCGCCGTGCGCTCTGAAGCCGTGCCTGGCGCCCCACCTGTGCTGCTCACCTTTGACACCCTGAAGTCGCTGGCGCAGAACTCCTACATCCGCCCCACCTACCTGACCCTCGGCGTCAGGGGTAGCGGCGACATTCTGTTGCTGTCGGTGGCGGTGTTCTCGGCCGGGGTCGTGCAGGGACAACTCCTGGCCGTGCTGAACCCTGAGGCGGTGGATAACTGCATGCAGGATGCCCCCGCGTTCGCGCACCGTTCGGTGTACCTGGTGTCGCAGCAGGACGAGGTCTACGCGCCGCGCGGTTCGCCCATGGAGTGGCGTACAGACGTGGTTGCCCTACGCTCCGCAGGTCCAGACAAGAAGGTGTCGTTGCATCTGGGTTCGGCACCGGGTCGAACCACGAGCGCTGGACCGGGGCTGGCGGTGCGCGCCCATCTCCCCGCCTCCGAGTTCTCCCTCGTCTGCGTCGAGCCTGGCGCGGCGATCCCGACCGTGGGCGGAATCGTCCGGACGGCCTTGTTGTACCTTGGGGTTGGGGTGGGATTACTGGCGCTCGCCTTCCACGGCCGCGGCCTGTACAGCCGCCTCTTGGGCGGGTCGGCTGGCGACCCGGCCGAAAGGGTGACCGAGGAGCAGTCTCAGGGCTTCCTGGCGCTGTTCGAGCATCTTCCCGACAGCCTGCTGCTGGCCGACCTTGAGGGAGGGGTACACTGCCTGAACCGGGCCATGCAGATACGGACAGGTAGCGATGCAGAGAGCCTCCGCGGAAAGCCCGTCAAAGCCCTGCTCGGAGAGGTGCTGGACGAGGCCGACCGCGGCGTCCTGAACCGGGCCTTGCAGGGCCGACAGCCCTGGTACGGTCGGATGCGCAACCCGCGGTTGGACGGCACCACCCTCACGGCGGAGACAGCAGTCTTCCCCGTGTTGGGCCGCAACGGTCGGCCCGCGGGGATCGTGGTGCTGCAGCGGGATGTCACGGCCGAGGTGCAGATGGGAGACCGGCTGCGCCAGGCTCAGAAGATGGAGGCTGTCGGCGTGCTCACCGATGGCATTGCGCACGACTTCAACAATCTCCTCACCGTCATTCAAGGCAACTGCTCCCTACTGCTGGGCGGCACCGATTCCCTGGACTCCTTCGCCCGCGACAACATCGATGAAATCCTGCGCGCCTGCGACCGCGCGGCAGCGATGACGCGCCGACTGCTCTCCTTCAGTCGGCACAAGGGCATTCAGCTTGAGATTGTGGACCTGAACGAGGTGGTCGGCAGCACCGAGAAGATGCTGTCCCGGTTGATCCGCGAGAACGTCGATATGAGCTTGATGCTGGCCGCTGAGCCGGTGCTGGTCAAGGCCGACATCGTGCAGTTGGAACAGGTGATCATCAACCTCACGGTCAACGCCAGGGACGCGATGCCGCGCGGCGGTCGTTTGACCGTGCGCGTGGGGCGGCGAAGCATCACCACGCGGGCGGCGGGAATCCATTTGGAGGAAGGCGAGTACGCCGTGTTGGCAGTGGAAGACACGGGTCATGGGATGGACGAGATGACCAGGCGCCGCATCTTCGAACCCTTCTTCACCACCAAGGCCGAACACGAAGGAACGGGCCTGGGCCTGACCACGGTTCAGTCCATCGTCAAGGACCACGGCGGCGCCGTCACGGTGCAGAGTCAGGTCGGACTTGGCACCGCTTTCACCGTCTGGCTGCCGCGCTACACCGAGCCGCGCTTGCCGCCGGAGGTCAGTTCGGAGCGGACCACTTTAACGCTCGATGCCGACACCGAAATCGTCTTGCCGGCCAGCGGGGCGCAGAGCCGCTCGCGAGCGGACGTCGGCATTCTGCTGCTTGACGACGAGGAGTCTGTGCTGCGTATGATCGAGCGCGGGCTGGTCACCAAGGGCTTCAAGGTTTTCGCCGCGCGGACCGACATCGAACTGCTGATGAAATGGGAAGAGCACCGGGACGAGGTCGACTTGCTGATCACGGACATGGTCATGCCGGGCATGAGTGGGGTCGAGGTGGCTGAACGGCTGCGGCAGGACCGGCCGGAGCTGAAGGTGCTGAGTATTTCCGCCTATACGGACTCGGTGATTATGAAACTGGGTGGCACGGGTTGTGACGATACGCTTTTCCTGCAGAAGCCGTTCACCCCGGATGTACTCATCGCCAAGGTCGAGCGCATGCTGTCGATCAGCCCCGCCGAGTAGGAGGCCGGAGGCCAGCGGCAGTCGCCCGCGGCCATCTGGCAGCCGCGCTTCGTCACTCCCCCTAAGCCTGGGCCTTGGCCTCGTTGTTGCGCTTGACCATCTTCATCATAAAGAACGATTCGAGATCCTTGCCCTCGAGCACATCGCGGATGTGCCCCAACGTATCCTTGAAATCAGGAATGAAGATCTGTTCCAGCGCGTTGACGCGACGTTGGGTCTTCTTGAGTTCGCGGGCCAGGAGCCAGACGGCGGACTCCAGTTCAGCGAGGCGGCCGACGGCTTCGAGCAGGATCAGGAAGTCCCGCATGGTCTGGTCCACCAGGGAGTCGGTGCCGGCGAAGCCGAACTGGCTGGTAAGAGCGCCCGGCTCGATGGCGATGGTCGGCACGCGGATGCCGGCGGTGACGCGGGTGTCACTGCGGACCTTGTGCTCGTAGTGGATCCCGGCGCCAATGCTGCGCATGCGGTGATAGCCGTTGCGGGCGATGGCTTTACGCAACGTCTCGTAGGCCTGTTGGCGATGCTGGTCCACCTCGGCCTGGACCGTCCGAACCCGGTCCACCAGCCGCATCAGTTCCATGACCAGGATCTCGCGCTTCTGCTCCAGGAGGTTGAAGCCCTCGGTGGCCATGGCGAGATCGCGCTTCATGGCGAGTTGGTTGCTCTTGGTGGGCGCCACGTTCAGGCGGCTCATGGGGCGCTCCCGGTGGGGGCCGGCGGGCCCGGCGCGTCATAGTGTTTGGCCAGTTCCTCAGCGGTGACCCGATAGAGCTCGGCGCGCGGCAGGATGCGCAGCGCCTCCCAGCCTAGCTGGAGGCTCTGTTCGATGCTGCGGTTTTCGTCTTCGCCCTGGGCGATGACCGTACGCTCGAACTGCTGGCCGAAGGTGATGAAGAGCTTATCGGTGGGGCTGAGTTCTTCTTCGCCGATGACGCTAGCCAAGGCACGAATGTCCTTGACCCGCGAGTAGGCGGCAAAGAGTTGTGAGGCGAGATGGGGGTGGTCGTCCCGGGTCCGGCCCTTGCCGATGCCGTCCTTCATCAGGCGCGACAGCGACGGCAGTCCGGCAACCGGCGGGTAGACGCCGCGTTGGAAGAGGTCGCGTTCCAGCACGATCTGGCCTTCGGTGATGTAGCCGGTCAGGTCTGGGATGGGGTGGCTGATGTCGTCGCTGGGCATCGTCAGGATCGGCATCTGGGTAATGGAGCCTTCGCGGCCCTCGAGTCGGCCGGCGCGTTCGTAGAGGCTGGCCAGATCGCTGTAGAGGTAGCCCGGGTAGCCCTTGCGGCTTGGGATCTCGCTGCGGGCGGTGGCGATCTCGCGCAGGGCCTCGCAGTAGTTGGTCATGTCGGTCATGATCACCAACACGTGCATGCCCTTCTCAAAGGCAAGATACTCAGCGAGGGTGAGGGCGCTGCGCGGGGTGACCAGGCGTTCCACGGACGGGTCGTCGGCCAGGCTGAGGAACATGGCCACGTTGCTAATCACGCCGCTGCGCTCAAACGAGTCGATGAAGAAGCGGGCCACGTCGTACTTGACGCCCATGGCGGCGAAGACGATGGCGAAATCGACCTCTTCGTTGAGCAGGCGGGCCTGGCGGGCGATCTGGGCGGCAATGCGGTTATGGGGCAGGCCGTTGCCCGAGAAGATGGGCAGCTTCTGGCCTCGTACCAGGGTGTTCATCAGGTCGATCGAACTGATCCCGGTCTGGATGAAATCACGCGGGTAGTGACGGGCGCAGGGGTTGATGGGCAGGCCATGCACGTCGCGGCGTTCGCTGGTGAGCACGTCGGGGAGTCCATCCTTCGGTCGGCCCAGGCCGTCGAAGATGCGGCCCAGCATCTCGCGGCTCACCGGCACCTGCAGCGAGGTGGCCAGGAAGCGCAGCCTGGTCGTGGCATTGCTCAGGGCTTCGGTGCCACTGAATACCTGGATGGCCGCGGCCGTGGCGCTGATATCGAGGACCTGGCCGAGGCGCGGCGCGCCGTCCGGGCCGACAATCTCGACCAGTTCGTCGAAGCCCACCCCGGAGACCCCCTCGACAAAGAGCAGCGGCCCGTTGATCTCCTTGACCCCCCGGTACTCCAAGCCGGCGACTCGCATCAGGCGAATCTCCTTTCCAGTTGGCCGAGTTCGCGGTCCACGGTCTCCGCCAGGGCCTTCATCATCGCCGCGTCGCCGTTGGGCACCGTGCTCTTCATGCGGACCACGCCGTCGAGGCACCCCAAGCCACGGATGTCGGCCAGGGTGCCGCCGCGGTGGATGAGGCGCAGGGAGCGCTCCGCCAGTTGCACCAGCAGCCGCATCATCCAGAGCTGCTTGTCGGGCGAGCAGTACATGTCGATCGGGTCGAAAGAGTTCTGCTGCAGGAAGGCATTCTTGACCAGGTCCGCGACGAAGAGGGTCAGACGCTGGTACTCGGGCAAGGCATCCGGACCGACCAGCCGAGCGATGCGTTGCAGCTTGACCTCCTCCTGCAGCAGGGTCATCAGGGCGCCGCGGTGGCGTTCCCACTCGGGGTCCTCTTTCTGCCACCAGCCGGAGATCTCGGCGAGGTACTCACTGTAGCTGTTCAGCCAACTGATCGCCGGGTAGTGCCGGGCGTTGGCCAAGTCGCGGTCCAAGGCCCAGAAACAGCGAATGAAGCGGCAAGTGTGCTGGGTCACCGGCTCGCTGAAGTCCCCGCCAGGGGGCGAGACGGCGCCGATGACCGAGACCGAGCCCACCTCGCCGGAGAGGGTGACGGCCTTGCCGGCGCGTTCGTAGAAGCTGGCCAGACGGGCGGGCAGATAGGCGGGGAAGCCCTCGTCTGCTGGCATTTCTTCGAGACGTCCGGAGAGCTCGCGCAAGGCCTCGGCCCAGCGAGAGGTCGAGTCCGCCATCACGGCCACGTCGTAGCCCATGTCGCGGTAGTACTCGGCCAGAGTGATGCCGGTGTAGATGCTGACTTCGCGCGCGGCGACGGGCATATTCGAGGTGTTGGCAATGAGGATGGTCCGCTCCATCAGCGAGCGCCCGGTGCGAGGGTCGATCAACTGGGGGAACTCGTGCAGGACCTCGGTCATCTCGTTGCCGCGTTCGCCGCAGCCGATGTAGACGATGAGGCGCGCCTCGGCCCACTTGGCCAGCGCCTGCTGGGTCATGGTCTTGCCGGTGCCGAAGCCGCCCGGGATGGCCGCGGCGCCGCCCTTGCCGATGGGGAAGAAGGTATCGATCACGCGCAGTCCGGTAAGCAGCGGCGCGTCCACCGGCAGGCGCTCGCGGGTGGGCCGTGGGGTGCGCACCGGCCACCAGTGGCACAGGCTCAACTCGTGCAGGGCGCCGACGCCCTGCAGACGACAGACGACCGCATCGTTGCCGTACTGGCCGGCGCTCTCGAGCGACACCACCGTGCCACTCACGCCGGGCGGCACCAACAGCCGGTGCTCGACGCTCAGGGTTTCCTGGACGCAGCCATAGAGCTGCCCGGCCGCGAGTCGGTCCCCGACCTTGCAGCGCGGTTCGAAGGGCCACTGGCGCAAGCCGTCCAAGGGCGGCGGCTTCTCCCCGCGGCCGATCATCGGTCCGCTGTGCGCCGCCATGGTTTGCAGGGGACGCTGGATGCCGTCGTAGATGGTGCCCAGCAAACCGGGGCCAAGCTTGACCGAGAGGGGTCGGCCAGTGCCGTAGACCGGCTCGCCGGGGCGCAGGCCGCTGGTGTTCTCGTAAACCTGTATGGTCGCGACGCCGTGGCGCAGACGGATGACCTCGCCGATCAGCCGCAGGTGGCCGGTTTCGACCACTTCCAGCATCCCAGCGGCGGCCATATTGCGCGCCTCGACGACCGGGCCGTTGATGCGAGTGATCTCGCCGACCACGGGCGGCGCCCCAACGGCGGAGAGGTTGGCGGTCGGTTCAGGCATGGCCGTCGTCGTCACTTTCCGCGGAGGTCATCCCTGCGCTGACCAGGGAGCGCAGGGGGCCGCGCAGGCGTTCGAGGCGGGTGGCGTAGGTGTTATCGAAGACGAACCGGTCATCGGCGGATTCCAGGCGCAGGCCCGGTCGCAGGCTGGAGTCCACCACCAGGCTCAGGCTGGCGCTGGGGTCGGCCTGTGGCCAGGCCTGGGAACGGACCTCGGCAAGGGCCGCGAGCGTCAGGACCGCGGCGGACTCTGGGTTGAGCCGGACCCTGGCCGCCCTCGGACCCATCGCCTCCAAGGCTTCCTGCAAGAGCTGCTGCAGCGAGCGCTCGCGGTCGATGTCTTGGCCCTGCTCCAGTTGCGGCAGCACGTCGGCGAACAGGCGCTCGAGTCCCTGCTCACGCAACCTGAGCCAGCGGCGGTGGACCTCATGGCGGATCCGGGCCGTGATGGCGTGAGCCCGCGCCTCGGCCTCGCGCCGGGCGTCCCGGAGCCGCGTCTCACGCTCTTTGGCCTGCTCGTCCCGCACGGCTGCAAGCGCCTTGGCGGCGTCGCCGCGAGCCCGGTTCAAGACCTGCTCCGCCCGAAGCTCGGCATCGCCCAGGAGTTCCTGCTGCAGCTTGCTCTCGCTCTGGCTCATGGTTGGCGCCTGCGTCACTCCCCGCGGACGATGCGGATACCAACGGCCTCGAAGATCAGTTCCTGGAGACTCCGGCGCTTGCCGTCCGCCCCCGAGAGGTCTTCGATGACCACGATGTAGGGGGGCGTCGCCTCCAGACGGTGCGCGGTCACCTCGGCCACCAGCATCCGCTCGACGCGCTCGGTGAGCAGCAGGATGCGCTGGCGCTCGTCAGCCAGGGTCTCGCGGAAGGCCTGCTGCGCCTCGGCCGGAGTCGCGACCACACTGCCCGTCACCCCGGCGAAGCGGTAGCCCAGCACCGTATCCTGATCACCGATAATATGAAAGGCCATAGACCTGTGCCCGGCTGGCGGTCGCGAGCCGTCACGAGGCTCTATTGATGAGCATCAGGCTAATGATCAGACCGAAGATGGCGATGCCTTCGCCAAGACCGACGAAGACGATGGCCTTGCCCAGCAGTTCCGGTTTCTCGGCCGCGGCGCCGAGGGCGGCGGCGCCGACCTTGCCCACGGCATAGGCCGCCGACATGCAGGCCACCCCCATGACGGCCGCCGCCGCGTAGTACGGCGCCGCGAAGCCGTTCGAGGCAACGGCCAGCACCTCCGTCCCGGCAGAGCCTGGTCCAGCCGGGTTCCCATGGGCTTGCGCCAGGGCCGTACCCATGGTCAGCACACCCAGCAGCGCGATGGTCAGCAGGGCCAGGCTACGGGCTGTCTTGAGGCTCTTCATGAGTCCGGGTCTCCTTTATCTTGGGCCAGGGGTTGCTCCGCAAGCGTGAACGGTTGGTACAGTGTCCCATCTCCCGGAAAATACTTGCTGAACAGCTCATAGTACTGCAGGCGGACGCCTTGGATCAGCGCCACCATGCCCTCCATGAAGATGACCAGCAGGTTGCCGAGGACCAGGACGAGTACGGACCCTACCCCGCCGCCGGGGAGCTTCTGCAGGATGTCCACCACCGAGTAGATGGCCAGGCACAGCGCCGCATGGCTCAGAGCAAAGGCGCCGACGCGGACGAAGCTGACCGTACTGCCAAGGAACGCCGTCACGGTCTCCAGGGTCTCGATGCAGGACTCCAGGACGAAGGTGAAGAGGTCGCCCGGCAACGCCCGGCGGCGGTGCAGGAGGTTGTGCAGCGGCTCGCGGATGAACAGCAGCGCCAGCGGCAGAATGACC
>CAILKC010000720.1 GCA_903834675.1 uncultured Victivallales bacterium
CCGTCTGCCATTATGTTGTGCAGAGCGCAGGTGGTGGCGCCCCGGTTAGCGGGTCGTTGCCGGTGGCGGCGCCGGTGTCGAGTCTGGGGCCGCTGAACGTGTCGGTCCTGCCGGACGGGATGCTGACGTTGACCGTGACCCTGGCCGACACGTTTGGGAATTCAGGTCTCCCAGCGACCAGCCAGGTGCTGAAGGACGTGGTTGCGCCTGCTGTGCCCTCCATCGCGACCTGGACGCAGCCGGTGAACCAGGCGAATGCCCTGGCCTTCGGCTGTGCGGGTCAGGCGGAGGCCTTGTCGACGGTGCTGTACCGGCTCGTTTCGAGTGGCGGTTTGGCGACGGTTGCGAGCAGTGTGGTGGCGGCCGCAGACGGGCGCTATGCCGTGTCCGGCGTCGACGTGACCGGCCTGGCGGAGGGGACGTTGGCGCTGACGGTGGCGGCGCGGGATGCGGCGGGCAACCAGAGCACCTACGGCGTTGGCCATACTGCCCTGAAGGATACCGTGCCGCCCGCCGCGCCTGCGCTCAACCGCGTCACACTTATCCTCAATGCGGGAAACGTGGGCCGCTTTGACTTCGAGGGGACAGGCGAGGCGGGGGCCACGCTAGTCTACACCTTGGCGTCTCTGAGCCGAGCTACGGAACTCAGCGGGACTCTGCCGATCGGTGCGGGTGGCACGTTCAGTCTGTCGGGGCTGAACACCGCGGCTTTGCCCGACGGCACCCTGTTGCTGCACGTCCTGACGCGAGATGCCGCGGGGAACAGCAGCGCCGAGACGCACAGCGCCTCCATCGTCAAGGACACCGTTATGCCCACCCTGGTGTTGGAGTCGCCCACGGCCTCCAGTCGGGTGAACGGCGCGGAGGTATTCCGCTTCACCGCCTCGGAGGCGCCGGTCACGGTCAGGGCCTCTCTGGATGGGTCGACGTGGGTCGAGATTGCGGCGGGGACGAGTGCCCTGCATGACCTGCCACAGTTTGTCGCCCTCGGGGACATTCCGTTCACGCTCACCTTGAGCGTGAGGGATGGGGTCGGCAATGTCACGGTCTACAACTACGATCTCAGCAAGGATACAGCGGCCCCGGTGCGCTATGAGGTCAGTTTCGAGGGGGATTTTGTTGACCAGTCGCAGACGGCCGAGCTGGCGTTCCTGATTCGCAATGGCGAGGTGGGGTCAACGTACTCATACGAGATTTCGGCCGCTGCCATGGGGCGCGGCGGGGTCTCTGGCGTCGGCACGATCACCAGCGTGTCGCAGCGGGTTTCCGGGGTTTCGATAGCGTCTTTGCCCCAGGGCGATCTGAGTTTGCGCCTGTGGTTGACGGATGCTGCCGGGAACGTGGGCCCGGAGGTCTACGCGGCGACGCGGTTGGGCACGACTCAGGTCTTGACCCTAGCCTCCGGTTGGAACGCGGTGGGGGTGATGGTGGTGGCGGTGGACTCGGTGGCAGGCATCTTGACGGAGGGCGCCGGGCGCGCCGACGGGGCGTTGGTTCGCGGCGCCTTCCATGGCTATCGTGGTGGGCTGCCGGTGGCGTTGGCCGGGGCGTCGGTCCCCCAGTTTGGCGGTGCCTATCGCGTCTTCGCCTCTCGTCCGGGCACGTTGCGGATACGTGGGATAGCGGGCTCTGGCGTCGGGACGTGGCCTGCCGGCTGGGCCTACGCGGCGCCTGGGGCGGACATGGTTGCGGCGGACTTTCCGGCGGCCTGGTTGGTGTGGACGGATACTGAGCCGGGGCGAGGGTGCCGCCCCCTGCTGGGCGAAACCTTGATTTCCGCCGGCACGCCCATCTGGATCCGTGTGGCGCCCTGAGGTGATGGAATTCGTTGCTTGACTGGCTACGTTCCCCGGCGGGCTTGTTGAAAGGGATGCGTCTGGTGGATGTGATTCCGTTTCTTAAGACACTCTCGGAGGCCAGTGGCATTTCCGGCTACGAGGTCGGGGTTGCCGGGGTTGTGCGGGAGCGGTTTACGGCGCTTGCCGACGAGGTGCGGGCCGATGCCATGGGCA
>CAILKC010000721.1 GCA_903834675.1 uncultured Victivallales bacterium
CCGCCGCGGCGCCGACGCAGCGGCGCCCTCCAACGCCCGAAGTCCGCCGCGGCGGACTCCGGGCGGAATGGGAAGCGCCTGGTGTCATAGGAGGTTGCGGCAAGTCTCATACAAGCAGGATCCCCGGTAGGTGCCGGACCTGACCGCCAGAGAACTCCGGTGCCCCGGCAGGGTATTCTGCCATTCGTCATGGGTCTTTGGTCATTCGACATTCTGCGGTTCTCATACCAGCAAACCCCTAGGGAGCTGACTTGCGCCCTCCCCTCGCCCAGGGCTGTTTTAAGATTACGACCGCCGTCGTACCGTCGGCAGTGAAGGCGGCGGCGACGGGCCGCGTCCGCGGCCCTCTGCCGCACGCAGTCCATGTCGCGGGTTGGCCATGTGCGCGTGGCAAGGTCGCCGATGGCGACCGCGACACCGCTTTGGCTTGGCGCCTGTGCCATGACTGACGGCGGGTGTTCTCGCGCAACCCGATGCGACGGTTCCTGACGTTCGGGGCCAGGCTGAGGACGTAGAACCGGTTCTCGCGGTCGGCGGATGCAAAAGGCTTCGCTCGCCACCGCCCGCAGCGGACTGGCCACGGCGCGGGTATTGCGGTCGGAATCGTCTTTGGGCGGTTCGACGAAGAAGTCGGGGATCTGCTGTTCGAAAGGACCTCACCCATCTCCCGCCGATACCCCAACTCTTCAGCCCTGCCTCGCCCCGGCTGGCTCTGGGCCACCAGCCACGGGACGTTCTACGGGCCAAGCGGAGCGGCTGGGGGCGGCGACGGGGCAAGTTGGCGCAGACGCTCGGCGATCAGCGGGTTTTCAGACGTGTCGGCGAAGGCCCGGCGCAGGCGTTCGGCCGCTGCGGCTGGCCGGCCGAGGCTGGTGAGGATATCGGCTTCCAGCAGTCGCGGCAGGGGAGACAAGGGATCGTTGCCGATGGCCAGCGCGATCTCCGCCAGGGCTTCGTCGGCCCGGTTCTGTCCCCATAGCGCGCGGGCGAGGTTGCATCTGGCCCCGGTGTAGTTCGGTTTCAGGCTGAGCGCGCTGCGCCATTCGACGAGGGCCTCATCAACGCGACCCAGGGCGATGTAGATTCCGGCGAGGTTGTTGCGGGCTTCGACGTGGCCTGGTTTGGCGGCCAAGGCCAGGTGCAGCAGAGTCAAGGCGACCTCGCCCTGCCCGGACCGCAGACGGACGAGAGCCAGACCCACATAGGCTTCGGCCAGGTCAGGCCGGATGCGCAAGGCCTGTCGGAAGAGGTCTTCCGCCTCGAGCGCGCGCCCCATATCCACATAGAGTGTACCCAGATTGTGGAGTGCATCTGGGGCGAAGGGCTGGAGTGCGGACACGGTTTGCCATGCGCGAGCCGCCGCGTCTTTGTCCCCGGCGGCGGAGAGCATCCTGGCCGCGCTGCGGCACAACCCCGGGTCGTCGGGCCGGACACGCTGAGCGGCCGCGTAGTCAGTGCGGGCCGCGGTCAGAACCGCCCCCTGGCGCAGTTGCAGTTCCAGCCGAGTCCTCTGTTCCCGATTCGCCTGCCATCCCATCTGCCGAGTGAAAGGCGCCCGCGTCCGCCGTTCGAGCATGTCGCGCTCGAGGCGGAGACGGTCCCACTCCGTGTAGGCCAGCACGCGGGAGCAGCGCTCGGCCACGGCAACCGCCGTCGGCGGATCGCGCACTGCGTGGTTGCCAAGCACTTCGAGCAGCGCTTCGGAGACCTGCGCCGCCATGATGGAGGTGCCCGTGAAGGTGAGATGCACGTGGTCAAGAAACGTGTCGACGCCAGCCGCCTCGCTTGAGGCCAGGCTAGCCTCGGCATCCACCAGGCGCACGCCAGAGTACGCTCCCGCCTCGCGGATGATACGGTCGAGCGCGGCATCGGTCCGGAAGCGGTATCGGTCCAGGTCGCGGGCCTTCCTGAAGCAGTCGTTGGCCCTCTCGGCCTGGCCCTGCTGCGCCAGGGTCTTGCCGAGCAGGAACCAGCCATCCGCGGCAGCGGGTTGCCGACGAATCGCCGCCTCGAGGGGTTCCGTAGCGGAGTCCGCCAGGCCCGGGCCCTGCCGCTGCAGGGCGTCGGCCATGAGCGCGTCCCAATCCGGGTCGGGGGGTAAGGGTTTGCCGCTGAAGGGTGGGCAGGAGCGCAGGTTCACCGGCACGGTGCATAGGATCACCGGAACCTGGCGCTTTCGGGCTGCCTCCAGAATGTCCTCGAGATTCTGGCGAAAGTGTGCCTGAGTGACCTCCAGACGGGTATCGGTCGCGCCTACCTCCTGCTTGAGGGAATGCTCCATGCCACGCCAGTCGAGGACCTCTTCGCCAGGGCGCTGGACGGCCCGGCGCAGCGTGGCATCGAGAACCTGGCCCAGTCTGAGGCTCCGGACCGCCAAGCCAAGGCGCACCAGGCGCAGGCTGGGGGAGAAGGGGGTCAGGGTGGAGCCGATGCCGAAAGGCCCCACCACTTCGTTGTTCCCCATGTAGACCACGAGGGCGTCAGCATCCGCCTTGAGGCAATCCCGTGCGATGGGAAGAATGGCATGCGAGTTCACCGCAGTCATGGCGGCATTGACGACCTGTACGGACCGGTCAGGGAGACGGTCGCGCAGAACCACTTCCAGCATTCGGGAGAGGCCATAGGCCGCATCCGGGTCGCCCATTGCGGCGGACTCCCCGAGAACGAAGATACGCACCGCGCCCGGAGCCTTGACCGTCGGCATTCCTTGGATCTCGGGTTCGCGCGCCAGAGCCCGCGGGAAGAAGCGGCGGCCAAAGGCGTGGTTCGTCATCCATTGCCCCTGTTCCCCCCCCACCGCGGGAACGAAGAAGTGGGGGTTGTACCCCACCCCCATAATCCTGAGGATCAACTCCAACACCGCCAGGACGAGCAACGGGAACAGGCCGAGAAACAGCCTCCCGATGAGTCTCGCTCGCCGTGACGGCGGCCCGGCGGTTAGCGGCGGCGCGGCGCCGTCTTGTCTGCCCGGTTCTGGCACCAGGAACTCCCCTTGTCGGTCCTTAGGCTGGCGTCGGCCTCGGCGGCGGGCAGAAGGCGCCAGCATGCAATCGGCGGGCTCTGCGACGAAGCTCCGGCCAACCGTGGGGGAGAACCATAGGTGAAGGAAGTCCCGCCTGCAACCGCCCGAGCCAGGAGACGAAGCCGCTCCGGGGCAAGCCGAGAGCTTGAAACCTCGTGCCCGGGAGCGATGTTGCCCCTCAGTATCCCACGGGTTGACGGATGGCGGATCTGCCGGCAAGCGCTGGTGGGGCATGGTTCTCCGGCGGCCCGCGGTGCCCTGCGGCAGACGATGAACATCCTCGGCATATCCGCATTCTACCATGACAGCGCCGCCTGTCTTCTGCGCGACGGCGTCATTGTGGCCGCGGCGCAGGAAGAGCGTTTCAGCCGCCGCAAGCACGATCCCGACTTCCCGGAACAGGCCATAGCCTTCTGTCTGAAGCAGGCGGGGCTGAGGACGACGGACCTCGAGGCCGTGGCGTTTTACGACAAGCCGATGCTGAAGTTTGAGCGCATCCTCCAGACCCATCTCGGGGCGGCGCCGACGGGGCTGGCGGCTTTTGTGAAGGCCGTGCCTCTGTGGCTCAAGGAGAAGCTGTGGATCCGCGACCGCATCCAGTCGAGTCTGTCGTACCAAGGACCGATTCTCTTTCCCGAACACCACGAATCCCATGCGGCGGCGGCATTCTTCCCTTCTCCCTACGGCGAGGCGGCCATCCTCACCATGGACGGAGTCGGTGAATGGGCCACCACCAGCCTGGGGATCGGCAGCGGAAACCGGGTCAGGCTCCTCAGCGACATCGCCTTCCCGCACTCCCTCGGGCTGCTCTACAGCGCCTTCGCTCAGTACTGCGGATTCCGCATCAACGACGGCGAGTACAAGCTGATGGGGCTGGCTCCCTACGGCCGCGCCGTCTTCGTCAATCGCATCCTGGAGGAACTGATCGAGGTGAAGGCAGACGGCTCTTTCCGTCTGAACCTGGCCTACTTCGACTACTGCGGCGGGCTGGCCATGATTAACCAGCGCTTTGAGAAGCTCTTCGGCGGGCCGGCCCGAGAGCCCGAGAGCGCCCTCGATTCACGTTTTATGGATGCGGCCCGCTCCATTCAGGAGGTCACGGAGATGATTGTGCTGCGCCTCGCGGCGCAGGCGCGTCGTGAGACGGGGCTGCCGAATCTCTGCCTGGCGGGCGGCGTGGCTCTGAACTGTGTTGCCAATGGCAAGCTGCTGAAGTCTGGGTTGTTCGAGCGGGTGTGGGTCCAGCCCGCCGCGGGGGATGCCGGCGGCGCGGTCGGGGCGGCCTTTCTGGCTTGGCACCACTATTTCGACGCGGTCCGGGAGGCGCCGCGAGGCCAGGACGCCATGCAGGGCGCTCTCCTGGGCGATGCCTACGCGGACGACGCGCTGCGCGAGGTCTTGTCCCAGCACTCGGTGCCCTACCGCGAGCTGGGCGGGCCCGCCCTGGCCGAGACGGTGGCGGATCTGCTGGCGGACGGCCGCGTCGTGGGCTGGTTCCAAGGCCGCATGGAGTTCGGGCCGAGGGCCTTGGGAAACCGCTCAATCCTGGCGGATGCGCGCTCGCCAGGGATGCGGGAGAGAATCAACTCCACGGTCAAGATGCGAGAGGACTTCCGGCCGTTTGCCCCGGCAGTACCAGCGGGCGTGGTCAGCGAGTACTTCGAGTTGGGCTGTGCCAGTCCCTACATGCTTTTCGTAGCGCCGGTCGCCGAGGCCCATCGGCGGGCGCTCAGCGAGGCGGACGGGCGCCTCGAGGGCCTCGACCAGGGCCGGGTCGTGCGTTCGGATATTCCGGCGGTGACGCATGTGGACCACTCCGCCCGGATCCAGACGGTGTCCGAGCCGGACAACCCCCGCTTCTATGCGCTTCTCGAGGCCCTGCAGAAACGCCATGGTTGCCCAGTGGTGGTCAACACGTCCTTCAACGTCCGCGGGGAACCCATCGTGCGGACCCCGCAAGAGGCCCTGAGGTGTTTTGCCGCCAGTGCCGGGATGGACGCCCTGGCCTTGGGGCCATTCCTGGTGCAAAGGCTGGACTTGGCGCCGGAGTCGTTGCTCCGCCTGGCGTCGATCGACGTTGCTTCCGCGGCCCGGCGGCCAACCGGCCCGGCAGACGGGGAGCTTCGCCGTTTCGGGCTGGGCCTGGCGTTGGGGTGTGCCATCTGGTCCGGCATCGCCCTGTGGCGCGGCTTTTCCTGGTGGTGGCTGCTGACCGTGCTCGCCCTCTGCCTGGGCCTCGCCGGCCTGACGCGGCAGCCGCTGCTGCGGCGGCTTGAACGCCTGTTCGCAGCCGTCTCGGCAACGGTGGCGCAGGGGCTGAGCACGGTGCTCCTGACCGTGATCTTCGTCTTTGTCGTGGTGCCCATTGCCATGCTCGGACGCCTCTTTGGCGTGGCTTTTCTTGAGCGCAGATTTCGCGATGACGCGGTAACGTACTGGCAGGCCCGGAGTCCGCTGCCGTCTGCTCCTGAGAGCTACGAACGGCAGTTCTGAGGCGAGGGCGCTTCCGGGTGCAGTAGGAAGTCGTCTAAGAGAAGGTGGGTGCCGATGGGCAAGTGGTCCATCTTGCGCGAACTCTGGCTCTATGTCAGAGTCAGGAAGAAGTGGTGGCTGCTGCCCATCGTGCTGCTCCTCCTGCTCCTTTCCGCTCTCATCGTGCTGACGGGAAGCAGCTCGCTGGCACCGTTGCTCTATCCCTTGTTCTGACCGATGTTCCCTCTTATGGCAGCCGCAGAAGCACCCGTAACCTCGGCCTTGGGTTGACCCGGTGGGCGGCGGAACTACACTAACGCCGCCGAACGGTCGGAAGCAAGTACACTCATCTTCCTAGTGGAGCTGACAATGAACCAGACGCCCGATGTGATGATCGAGAATGAAGAGATGAGACTCGTCATTGCCAGTGACGGGATCGTCAAAAGCCTGGTGTTCAAACCCAGCAATACCGAATGCCTCATACAGGGCAAGAGGGTTCCGCTAAGCACCATAACCGAACCGCGGCCGTACCAGAATGAGATAAAACTGGCCTATCCCAACAAGAAGACCACCTTCAAGTCCAATGCCATCAGGAAAGATGGGGATAAGCTGATCATCGGCTACGAACTGATCCCCTGGGAAGCCACCGTCGCGGTGAAGATCGCGGCAGATTATATCGCCTTCACCCTCGAGGCCTTCACCCTGACCGAGGAATATGGCATTGCCATGACCGAACCACCGATATCCGAGATGTGGTTCCTGCGCTTGCCCGTCCGCGATCTCGGCCATTGGGGCGATTGGCTGAATGTGATGTGGGATGATCAGGTGGCGGTGAATGTGCTTGCCGCGGGGCCTTGTGCGAATGCGGATTCCGACGAGGGTGAGGGATACCGCATCTTGCAGGCAGGCACGGACGAAAAGGTAAAACTCACCGGAGTCACGGCCGCGTTGATCACCTGTGCCAAAGACAAACTGCTGGATAAGATCGCCGTCGTCGAAGCAGACTATGGGCTACCTCATGGGGTGGCCAGTCGTCGGCATGAGCTCTATACCGCATCCTACTACTGGACCTACCTGATCAATCCGACCAATGTGGATGAGCACATACGATGTGCCAAGCTGGGTGGATTCAGGCTCATGAACATCTACTACCCTGCCTTTCTTGAAAGCAGAGGCTACAGGCTCATCGGCAATTACGATGTCTATCGGCCGGAATACCCGAACGGCAAGGCTGACCTGAAAGCGATGCTGACCAAGATCAAGCAGGCGGGTATTACTCCCGGTTGTCATTTCCTCCACAGCCACATCGGCAGGGACAGCAAGTATGTCACCCCCGTACCGGATCACCGGCTGAATCTGCTGAGGACCTTCACCCTGGCTGAGCCTCTGGGCAAGGACGACACCACCATCCAGGTCGAGCAGAATCCTCTACACGCAACCATGGCCACGAACCGGAAGGTGTTGAAAATAGGGACGGAATTGATCTCGTATGAAGCTTACACCACGACCCCACCCTATAGCTTCACCGGTTGCGTGCGCGGGATCGATAAGACAACCATCAACGCCCAGCCCGAAGGCTATATGTTCGGCTTGCTTGATGTAAGTGAATTCGGCGCAACCAGTGTCTATATCGATCAATACTCAGACCTCCAGGATGAGGTGGCGGACGGTATCGCTGACCTCTGGGATGCCGGATTTGAATTCTTCTATTTCGACGGCTCGGAAGGGGTCAATCCGCCCTTCTGGTATCATGTGTCCGGGGCGCAATACAGAGTGTTTAACAAGCTGAAGCCGGAACCCCTATTCACCGAGGGAGCCGCAAAGACCCACTTCAGTTGGCATATGCTGACAGGCGGGAATGCGTTCGATATCTTCCGGCCGGAGAAGTTGAAGGAAGAAACCATAAGACACCCGCTCAAGGAAGCACCCAGAATGCGGGATAACTTCACCCGCTTGAATTTCGGCTGGCTGGGTTACTGGCCTCCCAGCGCCAAGACCATCGGCACTCAGCCCGACCAGTTGGAGTTTGTCACCAGCAAAGCGGCGGCCTGGGATTGTCCTGTTGCTATCCATGCCGACCCGGCAACCTTGGCGCAGCATCCGCGAACGGCGGATAACTTCGAGGTCTTCAGACGCTGGGAAGAAGTGAGAGCAAGGAAATGGCTGACCGATGCGCAAAAACGCAGCCTGCGTGATGCCGAGCAAGAGTTCATTCTCCTGCTGAATGAAAAGAATGACTTTGAACTGGTTCCCTATGAGCGGGTCGTGAATGTCGCCGGTGAGAGCAAGGAAGTGATCGCCTTTACCTTCGAGCGGGAAAAGGCTCTATACGCGGTCTACTGGCATATATCAGGAGACAAAGAGCTGGAACTCCGGTTGAATCCAAAGGATGTCACCTTGTTGGAGAGTCTGGGAAGAGAGATACCCGTTGCTGCCGGAGGACCTGGAGATCGCACCGTAGTGCCGGTCGGGAAGCGGCGCTATCTGCGCACGAGCAAGACCCATTTGGACAAGCTGATCACGGCATTCAGAGAGGCGAAGATTCTGGAGCCGAAATGAAGCCTCAGGGCGCGTCTCACCGGTGACGCGCCCTGCGGTCCTGGGGAGTTCAGGGGCCGAACAGAATGCAGTGCATATCCAGTAGCCCCTGACGCAGTTCGCCGTAGGGGACTTGGGTCATCGTTGACAGGTTACGGCGGGTTGCAATCGCCGCGGCAACGCCGGCGGCCTGACCCATAGCCATGCAGGTGGTCATCATCCGGATCGTGTCCATCAGGCATTCGTCGACACTGATGCAGCGCCCGCTCGCCAGCACATTGTCGAAGTCATCCGGAATCAGCGCGCCATACGGAACCGCGGAGAACCCGTCCAACGTCCCCCGCTTTGCCGGTGCAAAGCCCTGCTTCTGATCCGTACTATGGCTGCCATAGCGCCGGACGATGTGCACCAGGGGGTCAGGGGGCATTTCGTCTCTGGCCAGTAACTCCTCTGTCAGCTTGGTTACCCCGCAGATATGCCGTCCAGAACGGACGCAGACCTGCTGTGCAGCATTCACCGGGAAACAGTGTTCGTAGCCGACCATTTCCCGTTTCATGAAACCCACGATGTCGAGATTGCGCTGGCGCAGTTCGTGGTCCATACGCGTCATGTCCGCCGAGGAACAGCCATCGCCGTTGGCATAGGCAAAGGCCAACTGTACAATCCCTGGGTCTAACTGGTAGGAGTAGCCCAGATGGTTCCAGCACCGGTCGGGAACCGCACCCGCGTTGAAGAGTTCCTGATAGCGCTTGAGGTTGACCTGCGGGTCGTGCGGAGTCACCCCGCCCACCATGAAGAACACCGACTTGTGCATGGTCGCATCAGCGGCGGCCTGTTCGGTCCTGCCACCGGCCCGATGGACCAGATGGGCGTCGCCGCTGGCATCAACAAAGACATCGCCCTCAATGACTCCCAGGCCTTCCAGGCTATCTACCACGATGCCGGTCAGGCGCCGTCCGTCGCGTATCACCCCACAGAGATGCGAGTAGAACAGCTTGTCGACGCCACTCTCGCTCAGAAGGTCGTGATAGACCACCCGCAGATCTTCTGTCTTGGTGATCACTTTGTACAGCAATGGCCGAGCCCCAATCGGACGGAACTCCGGCATCTGGCAGCCGTCATTCACCAGGAAGGAAGCGGCTCCGCGCGCATCCACTCGGCGGATGACTTCTTCCGCCAGGCCACTGACCAGTTGCCGGCCGTATTCCCCGAAACGGAAGAATATCGTGCAGCACCCATAGGTCCCCACACCACCCGGATAGCCGTACTTCTCGACCAGCAGGGTTCTCCTCCCCAACCGCGCCGAGGTCACCGCCGCGCCGATCCCGGCCGGCCCGGCGCCGACAACCACGACATCGTAGTGCCCTTTCACCGGGATCTCTGTGCTGTAGTTCATAGTGGTTTCAGATTCGTCGTGCCGCCTTCAGGCGGTCTTCGCGTTGTCCGGGGTTGGTAGTGCCGCCTTCAGAAGGAGTCCTGTCCTTGCCGGGACTCGGTACCCGTACCGCACCGGCCCGCGTGCCGTGGTGTGTTAACTGCCATAAGTGGCCACTAAAAGTCACTCTAAGAACGTATTTGGCTACTATTTCGGCATGCAACAACTTCAGCCAGAACAAGTCGTGTGCAAGCGGCACCTGAAAAAAGATAACCGACACGTTTGCGGTTGGGTCGCGTTCCGCGACCGCTGCGTGAGTTATTCCGGGCCGAGCGGAACGAGTCGGCCCGTTGGAGGGCGGCCCTGCGTGGCCGCCGCGGCGCTCGCACAGGAGCGCCCTCCAGGCGTCCGTCGTCCGCAGCCGCGGACGTGGACGGAATCAGAGCCGTGCGACGGACCCGCCGGGAGCGGGCTCGGTCCCGAAGCTGACGGCGCTTTCTTATACCAGCCCAGAAGCGCGCGACGGGCTACCCCTGCGCGGGCCTGGTTCCCGCACCTAAGCCGGTTCTTTCGACGGCCTGATTTCGGGGCGCAGGTCAGTTCCGTAGGGGGTTGCTGGTATGAGAACCGCAGAATGTCGAATGACCAAAGACCCCTGACGAATGGCAGAATCCCCTGCCGGGGCAGCGGAGTTCTCTGGCGGCTATGTCCGGCACCAACCGGGGATCCTGCTTGTATGAGACTTGCAGCAACCCCGTAGGACACCAGCCGCTTCCCATTCCGCCCGGAGTCCGCCGTGGCGGCCACGCCGATTCGACAGGCTCACGGTCATGGGGGGGGCGCGAAACCGGCTAAAGCCTCTACTACGTACGCATCGTGGCGCAGGCCGGAAGTCTCATTCCGGTATGTCCGGCCTCCAAGCCGGGGGCTCGGCTTGTATGAGAACCAGGGGTCAGGGTTCAGGGTTCAGGCTGGACATGGAGGCGGTTGCCATGCATGATCTCCTCCTCAACC